>JANOWU010000307.1:0-8924 GCA_031418035.1 Acidimicrobiia bacterium | reverse complement strand
GTGGAGACCCGAACATCCCACGGTGCCGGATTGTTCGTGCCGAGCGTTGCGACCCGGCAGGCGGCGAGGTTTGTCGAATAGCAACCCTTCAGGTCGAACGGACGCACGAGTCCGTACTTATCCGGTTTCAATCGGTCGTCGACTTCGTTGCTGAAACCCTCTGTACGCGAAGGGTTCGACATCGGCTGGGCAAAACGTTGAATCGAATCAGGGTTGAAAACGGGGTCGTACACCTGGATCACGAGATCGCCAGGGAGTCCCTGGGACGGGCCGTCACAGGGAGTCGGAACGACCGTTCCTGTTGCGGAGTAACACGGAACGTCCATGATGTAGTCGTAGCCGGTCTTGCCGACCGAATAGTCTCGGTTCTCGACGAGCGCCGGATAGAGACCAGGGTAGGTCGCCAGCTTTTCGTCGCGCTTTTGGCGAAGATAGCCGACGCCGGTTTGGTTCAATGCCGGCGTGGTCTCGGGATCGACGTCGCAGAGCATCGAGTATCGCTCATCGTTGGTGATCCCGACTCGGTTGGTGTACACGCCGTTGCCGTCCCACCGCGAGAGGAACTGGTCGCCGGCCTCCTTTGGCGCGCACGGCCCCGACATCGCAAGCCAGAAGTTCTGCACATCAGGACCCGTATCGGTGAGATACCCAGTACCAATAGCATTTTCCTTCGAGCCGAGAGGAATGTTCGAGATGTACTCCGCCGTCGACGTCTTCTCGATCGTCCAGGTGTTCTTCATGAGCCTTCCGAAGAAGATGCCAACGCGACTGTCTCTGATGGTGATCTTGAATCGCTTGTTGTTGTTCGGAATGCGAGCAGGTGTGACGGTGACGCCGTCTTCGCCATCGACAAAGCCGTTTCGTTTGGCGATCTCCTGAGACGCGGTCACAGCTTCATTGAACTTCGGCATACGGGTCACACCCGAGAGGGCGGCAGAATCCACTGCTCGCTGAATCTGTACACCTCGAAACCAGAAGTATGTGGCGTCGACCGCGAGAGCCATGAAACCAAGCAGCACGGGCATCATGATGACCATCATCGTCATCACGTAGCCGCGTTCGTTGCGACGCTTTCGCGGCGGGATTTCTGTGGCTGCGTCGTGCACGGCGACATCGGTCATCTCTGAATCGAGTCCCGATCCGTGTGGATCTAACGTGTGCATACTTTGTTCAGTCGTCACTTGTTCGCTCGCGATGGTTCGATCCGAACAACACCGAAGTTGCTGACGCGGCGGTTCTTGAACATGCCCGTTGGGCTGATGTACTGGCTTTGCACGTAGATGCCGACAAAGTCCTGTGGGCCACTTTGATAGTCGACGCGTACGGAACCCGGCCAGTACCGATCAAGGCTGAAGACCGGCGGCGTCGGGGGCGTCGGTATAGCCAGATCGCGGTCGTAGACCCACTTCGGTTTCGGTTCATCGAACATGCGTCGGTAGTACACGTTGCACGCGATCACCGGCGGGGCCGTTGGCGGACGGGGGGCACCCCAATCGAAGGTTTCGACGGTGTACGGGACGCCCAAGAGCGACCCGCCGTTGAAGTAACCGACGGCGTCGTTGTTGGTGAGAGCTTTCCCAGCCTCGGCGGCCGTTCTGCATTCCGTCGGCGGACCCGAGTGAAGGTTTTGGGCCTTGTACACGATGATGTAATCGAGCTTTGGGCCGAGGTTCTTGAGTGATTCGCGCATCGACTGAACGACGTCGTAGTCCGACGTCGCTGAAGAGCCGGTGATCGAAGCCAGGCGAATGCCCTCGGACACGGAGTTCTTCGCCGAGCCGAATTCGAAGAACAGCGGACCGAATTCGAAGATGGCGAGGATCAGCAGAAAGAACAACGGCGTGATGAAGGCCGCCTCCACCACGGCAGCACCGTCCTCACCGCGTACCTCATGGCGACGTCGACGAAACACACTGGCTCGACCCTGGCGGAACAGGTCTGGGTTCTGTGTTTCTTTGTTTCGCATCATGTGCCGTCGTCTGGTGGCCTTGCAGTCGTCGTGACTGCCGCCGTGATCGTGTCGGTCTCCGTCTTGGAGTTGTTCGAGGTGTTTCGGTCGATAACGCCGCTGGGTTGAGTGATTGTCGCGGTATTGGACATGGTTCCGGCCGGCGTGGTAGCCGGAATTGTTCCAACCAGGGTGTAAATCACCGTTGCGCCGACGGGCAGGTTCACCGACTGAGTGATGCTGCCCGTCCCGGCTGCAGTGCACGTCGCACCACCCGTTGCGTTACATGTCCAGGTCACGCCGGTGAGCAAACCGGGAACGTTGTCGGTGATCGTCACACCGGTCAGCGCCGCTGGTCCGTTGTTGCGGCCGACGATCGTGTAGGTGATTGCGGTGCCGGCCATGTAGCTGGAGGCGCTGCTGCTCTTCGTTATCTCGAGATCGGGCGTGACGATCGTGTCGGAATCGCTTGCCGTATTGTTGCCGGTTGTCGGATCGGGGTTGCCGGAAGGCGCGGTGATCGTTGCCGTGTTGTCCAGCGTTCCGCTGGCGGTGAGCAGCACCGTTCCTCGAAGGGTGTACGTCAGGCTGCTGCCGCTTGGCATCGCGCCCGTCGTTGCCAAGATGCTGCCGCTGCCGCTGGCGGCCGGACACGAAACGCCGCCCGAGGCCGAACAGTTCCACGTGACACCCGACAGCTTGGTCGGCGCCGTATCGGCGATGACTGCACCGGTCACGGGCGCGGGCCCGTTGTTGGTCGCCACGATTGTGTAGGTCACGAGTTGGCCGACGTTCACCGAAGTTACACCGTCGGTTTTCGAGATCGAAAGATCGGGTCCATTGATGTTGTCGGTGTCGGTTGCGCTGTTGTTCGACGTGTTCGGGTCGGTGATGCCACCCGGCGGACTTATGGTTGCAGTGTTGGCGATCGTCCCCGTCGCCGTGGTGGCGAGCGTGCCTCGGAACGTGAACGTCGTCGTGGAGCCAGCATTGAGGTTGAACGTGTGGTTCAACGCGCCCGTCCCGCTCGCTGCCGGGCACGTCGCTCCTGAACCCGCCGAACACGTCCACGAAACCGAGGAGAGTCGACCGTCAGGATTGTCGACGACCCGCGCCGCGACGATCGGGCCCGGGCCGGCGTTCGAAGCGACGATCGTCCATGTGATGACGGAACCGGGGTTGACCGTTGAGACTCCGTCGGTCTTTGTGATGGCAAGGTCGGGCTGCACGATCGAGTTCGAGTCGGTAGCGGTGTTGTTGGACGTGTTCGGGTCGGTCAGACCGGACGGGTTGTTCACGGTTGCGGTGTTGTCGAGCGTGCCGGTCGCCGACGCCGACAGGGTGCCGGTGACGGTGTAAGTCAGCTGGCCCGACGACGGAAGGTTCACCGTATGGTTGATACTTCCGGAACCGCTCGCGGCCGGACAGGTTCCGCCCGATGCCCCGACGCACGTCCAGGTCACGCCGCTGAGTGTTGCCGGCATGGTGTCGACAACCGTCGCACCGGTGACCGCGACCGGTCCGTTGTTCCTCGCCACGATCGTGTACGTCGTCGATTGCCCTGGGCTGATGGTCGACCGACCGTCGGTCTTCGTGACGGACATGTCAGGACCAACGATTTGGTTCGTCTTCGATGCGCTGTTGTTCGTGGTGCTCGATTCGACGACGCCCACCGGTACCGTAGCGGTTACCGTATTCGTAAGCGGGCCGAGGGTTGCCGTATTGGGGACCGTTCCCGTGATGTTGTATGTGAGTCGTGCTCCCGCGCCAAGCGTCACGGTATGACTGAAAGCGCCGCTGCCGCTTGCTGTGGGACACGCCGCGCCGCCGCTGGACGAGCACGTCCAGGTGACACTTCCCAGAAGCGCCGCCGGGGGCATTGCGTCAGCCACGACGACACCTTCGACGACGCCAGCCCCAGAGTTCTGGGCAGTCACGGTGTACGTCACCGTCTGCCCGCGACCGACGTTCCCGAGGCCATTGGTCTTGGTGACCGCAATGTCGGGACTGTTGATCGTTACCGTGCCCGAGGTCTTGGTGTTGTTCGATGTCGAACGATCGGTCACCCCAGTCGGAGGGGTGATTGTTCCGGTGTTCGTAATGGTGCCGGTTGCGGTCGGAAGGACGGTTCCGGTGATCGTGAGCGTGACGGTCGAACCCGACGCCATGTTGGCCGTGACGGAGATGTTGTTTCCCGTCCCGGAAGCGGTCCCACAGGTTGCGAGCGGCGACGAACTTGCCGCGCACGTCCACGTTACGGAGCCCAGTTTCGTGGTGACGTTGTCGGCGATCACTGCGCCGTCGACCGACGACGGACCGTTGTTGCGGGTAATGAGGGTGTAGGTGATGACGCTTCCGATGCCGACGCCCGATGTCGGGGTCACTGCCTTGGAGACCACTTCGAGGTCAGGGTTCTGAATGTCGACGTCTTCCCAGTCGCACGCCAGAATCGTTCCGCTGCAACTCGGGGGGCCAGCGGGCCCCGTCGCCGTTGCGGTGTTGCGGAATACACCGACTGCTGCGGATGTGCTGATAGTTGCGTTGATGGAATACGTTGCGGTTTTGCCGACCTTCAGCGAAACGGTGTTCCCAATGTTTCCCGAACCCGATGTCGAGCTGCACGAACCGTCAGCGACGGGGACCGAACACGTCCACGCAACTCCCGAAAGCTGGGCGGGCATGGTGTCGGTGACGCTTGCTGAGGTAATGTCCGTCGGACCGTTGTTCCTGACGGTCACGGTGTAGGTGATCGCCTGGCCTTTCGACACGGTGCCGTCGTTCACGGTCTTGAGAACGGACAGGGTCGGATGGACGAGGCTGTTGTTGACCGTCGATGAATTGTCGCCGGCATTCGATTCGTACTGGCCGACCGTTGTCGCGCCGGGCATCTTCACCGTTGCGGTATTTGTAAGCGTACTTCCAATTGCTGCCGTTGCTTTTACTGTTGCCGTAACGGTGTACCGCACGCTTCCGGCGGCCGGGAAGTCGGCAGTGGCCACGATGTTGCCGGATCCGCTCGTTTGATCACAGATGCCGCCGCCGGAGTTGGTGGCGCACGCCCAACTGACCGGGCCGAGGATTGCACTGTCGATGACGTCGGCGACTTCGACATTGGTCACGGATCCACCCGACGTGTTCGAGACGGTGATCGTGTACGTAATGACGTTCCCGGGTCCGATGTTGCCGACCGGGTTCACGGACTTCGATATCGACAGGTTCATCAAGGTGATGGCGTTCGTGATCGTCATCGTGTTGTTCGACGGTGTGTCGTCGGTAAACGGCGGGGGGACATCGACGGCCGCAGTGTTGACGAGATTTCCCGAGGCGGTGAGCGGGATGTTCCCGACCAGTGTGTAGGTGGCGCGAGCACCGACGGGAAGGTTGATCGTTGCGTCGATTCCACCGCTTCCTCCGGTGCACGTCGTTCCCACCCCGGTGCACGTGTAGGTCACGCCCGTCAAGATGGCCGGCGGCGAGTCCGTCACTTTGGCGCCGACGACGTTCACGGAGCCGACGTTTTCGGCAACGACAGAATACGTCGCCGTTCCACCCGCGCGGGCCACGCCGACCAGGGTCTTGGTCATGCGGAGATCCGGCTTCAAGATCAGGTCGCTGTCGGTCGCGGAGTTGTTCGAAAGGTTGGGATCAACCTTTCCTGGGGCTGGTGTCACGGTCGCCGTATTGTCCAGCGTTCCCGTCGCGGTCGAGGAGAGTGTGCCCCGGAAGGAGTAGATCACTTCCCCGTTCAATGGCAGGGTGACGGTCTCGTTGAGGTTCCCGCTCCCACTGGCGTTGGGACACGTTGCGCCACCACCGCTTGTGCAGGTCCAGGTGACGCCGGACAGCAGAGCCGGAGCGGTGTCGCGTACGGCCGCATTCACGGCGGTGCCCGGTCCAAGGTTGCGGGCGTTGATCGTGTAGCTCACGAGTGAGCCCGGACCGACCGCGGTTTGGCCGTCGGTCTTGGTGATGGTGAGGTCGGGACGGGCGACGCTGTTGCGATCTCGAGCAAGGTTGTTGGCCGGTGTCTCATCGCTGATACCCGGGGGCATGATCGCCTGTGCAGAGTTCTCGATGAAGGCATCGGTGAACGTCGGCGACAAGGTCGCGTTGAACGTGAACACCACGTTGCCACCGGAAGGAATGGTGACCGAGCCGAGGGTGCCCGTCGTGCCGCTTCCAACACATGACGAACCTGTACTCGCGGTACAGGTCCAACTCACCGAACCCAGGCCCGCAGGGATGTAGTCCTCCACGGTTGCGTTGTTGACGCGTTGTGTCCCGGCGTTGGCGACCGTGATCGTGTAGGTCAGGTTGTCGCCGGGCTGCACTTCGACCGCACCGTCGTTCTTGGTGATCTGGAGGTCGTATTGGCCCGGTGTCGGGGTGACGTTCCCGCCGCTCGACGCGATGTCTGTGGAGTTGTCATCGGGATGTGGTTCGAGCGAGAAGGCCGACCACTGTTGGATCGATCGCCCGTTTCCGAAGATGCCCGTCACGAACTGGTGGTCCACGTCGATGTACACACCGACGCGAGACGGATTGCGCAGCGTTCGAGGGCGAAGGCTCGCGCTTCCGGGAGGCGACACGGGGCAGAAGTACCGCGAGAGACCGGAGCTGCAGTTCGTGCCGGAGCCGAATGTGAGCTTGAGCTGATCGATGTTGTCTTGGCCGTTCGCATCCTCGAACGCGGAAAGATTCTTGAGGAGATTGACATTGGCTGTGCCATCGAGCTTGGTGAACGTCGAGTTCTTCGTGTACACGTTGCAGTACACGGGGACCGGGGTGGCTGCCGACAGGCTCAGGCCGGTGTTACTCGACATGCATTGCGCGGGAGCTCCGCCGTCGCCCTTTGTCGTGGAATTGCCGACGATCTTGTAGATCACGACGCGCCGTACCTCGGGCCAGTACTGGCCCATGCCCGCTTCGGCGGCGCGCAGGATGTAGTAGTCGTCGTAGGGTCGATTTCCGGTCTTGCAGTCCGTACTGGCGACGCAGGGCGTCGACGCGACACGAGCCGATTGACGCACGGCGCTCGCCAAGGTGTGGCTCTTTTGCAGCGTGAGCCCGTACTCCGCGGTGCCGAAGGCCATCATGGCCAGCAACCCGCCGCCGATTGCGAACTCCACTGCTGCGGCACCGCGTTCGCTTCGATGGCGAAAGCGTTCAAGCATGCGCGACACTCGGTTGAAAGCCATGGTGAACCTCAAGACAGACGGATAGATACAGAAGCTTCGGCACGGACAGTGGTTTTCTGAACGGGAAAATGGCTTCGCGAGACGAAAGGGGACGATCGACCTAGCGCCTGACCGCTCCCTGTACTGAACTTGGCACGTGGCCTAGGGCGCTCGACCTACTGGGTGTTCGTTGTCATTCCCCTTCGGCGCGAGACCGCCAGTTTCGAATCGATGAACGTGGGCTCACTCGGTCTAGATTCGAAGCCATGACCGTCCTCGAAGACGCCCCCGTTCCGGGCACGACCACCGCCGAAGCGCCAGCCCCCAAGACGCGGCCCGATAAGGCCCATTGGGCGCACCTCTGGGACGAGGTCGTCACGAGTGGCCTGTGCACAGGATGTGCGGGGTGCGTTGTCGCGTGCCCACACGATGTGCTGGGCTACGACGACACGTTGGGTATCTATAAGCCCTTCCACCTCGAGGAGGAGGACGGCCCCGGAGGTTGTGGCCATGGCGAACGCGGGTGCACGAGCTGTACCCGGGCCTGTCCCCGCTTTCGGTCGTGGGAAACCGAGATCGACACCTTCATGTTCAAACGTGAACGCGAGGCCGACGAGGTCGACGGGATCTCCAAAGACATCATCCTGGCCCGGGCCACGGACAAGTACGTCCTCGACAAAGGACAAGACGGCGGCCTGGTCTCCGCGATGCTCATCTACGCGTTGGAAAAGGGGTATATCGACGGCGCGCTCGTCAGCTACCTCGAAGGAGACGGGTCGACATGGAAGGCCATTCCCGGTGTTGCGCGCAACAAGGAGGAAATCATCGCTGCCGCCGGAAGTAGGTATACATATAGTGCGAACACCATGGCGTACGCACAGGCCGTCGGAATGGGCTTGGAGAAACTTGCGCTCGTGGGCATGAGCTGTATGTCGTCGGTTCCTGCCGTCATGAACGCGCGCAAGGCAGGAAAGCCAGCACGCAAGTTCGCATTGAATATCGGGCTGCTTTGCTCGAAGACCTTCGACGACGCGATCTTCGAAGAGCTGTTCGAGGCGAAGTATGGGCTGAAGAAGCAAGACATGGTCAAGATGAACATCAAGGGCGTGTTCCAGATCTGGATGAAGGACGGCAGCTACCACGAGATCAACCTGAAGGAGTGTCACGCATGGACACGATCAGGTTGCATGACCTGTCCCGATTTCGCAGCTGAGCACGCCGACATCTCCACCGGGGGAATCGGTGCGTTCAACGACTGGACCCTCACCATCGTGCGAACCGACGTCGGCCGAAAGCTGATGATCGAATTGTTGGAGAACGGCGTGATCGAGGGACGCCCAGGTGATGACGATCCAGGGGCGATCGAGTTGCTGCGGAAGCTGTCGATCGTGTCGCGTCGACGCTGGCCCCAGTCGGTGAATTTCACCTCACCACGACGGGGGATTCCGCCGCCCAAGCCGAAGGCCGAAGCACTCCCGACGTGATTCTGGGCTATTTGACCACGCGACAAAAAGTGCGCTAGGTTGTTCTCGCTTGCCCTTCCGCCGAGGGCGAGCGCCCTGTGTGGCTTGCCCCACAGGAAGGGTGCGAAAGCGCCGGTCGGGGAGTCGTCCGCCGTGACTCCCCGACCATCCGCTTTCACCGTGCAAAACGCCACTTCATCCTGCGCGTTGCGTTGTTGCATCGTTAGTCGCGTCGAGCGCGTTGGCTATTGCGTCGGCTGCGTTTGAGCAATTGGGATGTGTCGTTGAAATCCGTTTCAATGGCATGACCTTGAGCTGACCTGGAGATCGACATGA
>JANOWU010000306.1:0-59494 GCA_031418035.1 Acidimicrobiia bacterium | reverse complement strand
CGCCGTGGACGGCGTGTTTGATTCCGTGACGGAGGCGGCGGTGGCGGACTGGTATCGGTCGAAAGGGTTCAACCCGACAACGTCGACCGCCGAACAGATCGCGGCCATTCGCACGCGTGAGGCCGCCCTTGATACGGCGCGCATCGACGCGATCATGGCCGCGGACTCGCTGGCCTTGGCTCGGGGCTTGTCGGTCTCCGCTCGTGCCGCGCTGCATACAGCAGTGGAAAGGGCGAACACGCTGGAAGCGTCGTTATCGCGGGTGCGAACTGAGACCGATGCTGCATTGGCGGCAGCGGAGCGCGATGTGTTGGCTCGTGGGGCCATGTTGGACGCTGTACGCACCCCGATGGCGCCGCGGCCCGCGTCGCCAGCGCAGATCGCCGTCGCAGAGGCGGACCTCGCCGCGGCCCGGTCCAACCAGGCCGCCACCCGTGCGGCCGGAGCGCGAGCGGTGACCGACGCCGACCTCGTGCGAGATCGCGCACCCGAACGCCTCGCTGCGGCCGAGCGCGCCGCCATCGCGGCCAACGCCGTCGCACAGAGCGACATCGCGGCCAAACAAGCGGCGCTCGTGTCGGCCCGAATGCCGCTGCCCTCGGTTGACGGTCAAGTGATCGACGTGGCCGGCCTCCAAGCCAAGATCAGCGCGGCAGAAGCCGACCTCGCAACCGCACGAGCCAACGCCGAGAACGTGAGAACCGTCGGCGAGCAAGCGATCGCTGATGCTCGAGTGGTGCTCGTCAGCTCACCCGATCTGGCCGACAGGACACGAGCTCAGGCTGCGGCAGCCGACGCAGCTGCCGAACGCGACGTCGCAGCAAAGCTGGCCGCCCTCGACGCGCTGGCCTTACCACCCGCAGCACTTGGGGCGTCGTTATCAGAGGTCGCTGCAGCCGAGCGCGAACTGATCGTTGCGATTGCCGCGAGAGACGCTGCGGATCGCCAGGGCGAACGACTCCGCGCGGAGGCAAAGACTGCGACCACGGAAGCCATGCGCGATGTGGCTACCAAACGAGGAGGCGTCACGTTCGCCGAACAAGCGGTTGTGAACTCGGAGCGGGCGAGGCAGTTGCGTTCCGCCATGACGGCTACTGCGTCGAGGGCTCTGGATGACTCGAATCGTCGTGCCGGTGTACAGGTTCCGGCCGACGAGGTCGTGTTCGTTGCCGAGTCACCGGTGCGGGTCGCAAAGCTTGTTGTTGGTCCCGGCGACGCCAAGTCTGGTGCGTTGATGCTCGTGACCGACACTCGCGTTCGCGTCGATGGTGGACTCCCGGTGAAGGACGCATCGCTCGTGCGCCCTGGCATGACCGTCAAGATAACGGAGCCCGACCTCGGGATCTCCGCGGTGGGTTTGGTCACGTCTGTCGCCAGCGGTCCCGGGACGAATGGGGTCGACGGTTTCCATGTGTACTTCGAACTCGACGTCGCGGATCCGCCCGCGGTGCTGGTGGGTGCGTCCGTGCGCCTGAACATTCCCGTCCGATCGACGGGGAACCGTGTGCTTGCCGTACCGGTGAGTGCGCTGAGCCTTTCTCCCGATGGCAGTTCGCGTGTGCAACGCCAACGTGGCACGGTGTTGGAATCGGTTGCGGTTCGACCGGGGCTCGCCGCGGGTGGGTACGTTGCGATCACGCCTATCGACACTCGGAACGACTCGGCGTTGCGAGCCGGTGATCTCGTCATGGTTGGTTTCGAAAACGCGTCCGGCTCCGCGGAAACTTCAGCGTCGAGCACGGCGAGCGCCACGAGTGGTTCGGGCCCCAACAACACCAATCGCGTGCGGGTGTTGCGACCTTCGGCGGACATCGGGCCGGGTCGATGAGTGCTGAGGTGATCCGGATCGAAGCGCTCGAAAAGCGTTTTGGTACGGGCGTTCCGGTGGTGGCACTCCATGATGTGAACGTGTCGATACGCGCCGGTGAATGGGTTGCGATCAACGGCCCTTCGGGCTCGGGAAAATCGACGCTGCTGCACATCATCGGACTTCTCGACACCGCGACGACAGGGTCGTACTGGTTCGAAGGCGACGACGTTGCAGCGATGTCGGATCGACGTCGCGCCGGTGTGCGGAGTCGGCGAGTCGGGTTCGTGTTCCAAGCCTTTCATCTGCTTGCATACCGAAGTGTCGCCGAGAACGTCATGCTCGCCGACGTGTACCGTCACGGCGCGGTCGGGGACCGACGAGATCGAGCGCTCGCCGCCCTTACACGCGTCGGGATGGCACACCGTTGCGACTATCTGCCCACGCAACTGTCGGGCGGTGAACGACAGCGAGTCGCGATCGCTCGCGCACTGCTGGGTGAGCCGGGTCTCCTCCTGTGTGACGAGCCGACGGGAAACCTCGACTCGGCGACAACCGAGAGTGTGCTCGGGCTGCTCGAGGAACTCCATCGTGATGCCATGACGATCGTGATGATCACGCACGATCATCAGGTGGCGGCGCGAGCGCAGCGCGTTCTCACCATCACCGACGGACAACTACGCGAACAGATGATTGCTCGATCAGGCCAATGAGACAACGATCGGAGCGAACCCCGCCTTCGGAGTTTTCGCGTATGCGGGCGCGCGATTTGGGAAGCGAGGCGTTCGCCGGGTTGTTCAGCCGCCCCGGACGAATGGCACTCACCATGGCAGGTACGGTGATCGGTCTCGGCGCGCTCGTGGCCACCCTTGGTCTGTCACGTACGGCCGGCAACCAAATTGTGGGGCGATTCGATGCACTTGCCGCCACGGAGATCGTCGTACGACCGCGTGTCGGAGCAACCACGGCCGGGTCTGCAGTCAGCGCGATACCCTGGGACGCACCCAGTCGCCTCGGCCGCCTCAACGGCGTCGCGGCCGCCGGAAACCTCAGCGTTCTCGACGTCGGCACGCGACTCGTCGCTGCCTCTCCGCGTAGCGACCCCACCAATCCGACCAGGTTCAAGCTCACGGTGACCGCGGCCTCACCCGGCGCCTTCGCTGCGGTGCGCGCCGACCTGCGAGTCGGCCGACTGTTCGATCAAGGGCATTCGATTCGTGGCGACCGTGTCGCCGTGCTCGGTCCGAACGCGGCCCGGCGTCTGCGCATCAACCGCCTTGATCTGCAGCCGGCGATCACGATCGGCGACGATGTCTACCTCGTCATTGCGATCCTGGAAACGGTCGCGCGGCAACCCGACCTCCTTGGCGCCGTCATCATCCCTGAAGGCACCGCAGCACCGCTGTATCGCCTCAACCACCCCGGGTTCGTCGTCGTGGACTGCGAGATCGGCGCCGCACCACTGCTCAACCGACAGATCCCGATTGCGTTGCGGCCCGACAATCCCCGAGCCCTCCGCGTTCAAGCCCCACCGGAGCCGCAACGGGTCCGAGACGGCGTGAACAGCGACCTCAACCTTCTGTTCCTCATCCTTGGCGCGGTGTCGTTGCTCGTGGGAAGCATCGGGATCGCGAACGTTACGCTCGTGTCGGTCATGGAACGAACCGGCGAGATCGGATTGCGGCGTGCGTTGGGCGCAACGCGCTCGCACATCACCGCACAGTTTCTCGCCGAAAGCACCACGCTCGGCTTCGTTGGCGGCATCATCGGCGCGAGCTGCGGCACACTTGTCGTTGTGGCCGTTTCCGCACTGCAGTCCTGGACACCCGTACACGACCCGCTGGTTCCCCTCTTCGCGCCAATCCTCGGTGCTGCCACGGGTCTTATCTCGGGGTCCTACCCGGCGCTGCGTGCAGGTCGGCTCGTTCCCGTCGATGCTCTTCGAGCAGGCACATGACGAGCCCAACCCAAGAGGTGATGACATGAAGGTCCTCCTCGTCGACGATGACCAACAGCTCCTCACGGCGTTGCAACGCGGGCTAAGCGCCGAGGGGTTCACCGTCGACGTCGCCTACGACGGAGCCGACGGCCTGTGGGCTGCAACGAACGGGTCCTTCGACGTGATCGTCTTGGACATCATGATGGGCAACGGCAACGGCTTCCAGGTCTGCGCCGAGTTGCGACGCGCCGGAAACTGCACACCGATCTTGATGCTCACGGCGAAAGACGGCGAACTCGATGAGGCCGAGGCGCTCGACACCGGTGCCGACGATTACCTCACGAAACCGTTTTCCTTCGTCGTCCTTGTGGCCCGTATCCGGGCGCTGACCCGACGCCATGCGTCGCGCTCGACTATGGCCAACACCATCGCTGGCGATCTTCACGTCGACCCGGCCAGCCGACGCGCCTGGCGAGGCGAACATCTCCTTGTGCTTACCTCGCGCCAGTACGACGTGCTCGAGTACCTGATTCGCCACGCCGGTGACGTCATCTCCAAACGCGAACTCCTCGATGGCGTGTGGCCCAACGACTTCGACGGAGACCCCAACATCGTCGAGGTCTACATCCGACGGCTTCGCCTCACCGTGGATCTGCCGTTCGACCGTAACGCCATCGAGACGGTGCGAGGCGCTGGGTACCGCCTCGATCCCAACGGGGGATGACGGACATGCCGAGAACCATACGTGCACGTATCACCGCGGCCGCCGTGGTGATCGTCGCAGTCATGCTGAGCGTCGTGTCGGTCGTTCTGCTCACGATGTTTCGAGCCCAGCTCCTCGACAACCTCGACGAAAGCCTGCAGAACCGCGCCGAGACGATCGGTGCCGTCGCCGGACGAGCACTCCGACAGCCAGCGCCGCCAGGTGAGCTGTCCGTGGACGAGGACCTCCTCATCCAGATCGTGGCAGAGGACCGCCGTGTGCTCATGTCCTCGCAGAACCTCAGCGGCGTGGCGCCCATTAGCCAACTCGAACCTGGGTTTCGAACCGTGCACGTGCCCAACCGCAAAGAATCGTTTCGTGTCTTCACGCAGCGTCTCGACTCGACGCCGACATCGCCGTGGCTGCTCGTTGGCACGAACGTGGACGACGTCACCGATGCACTCGCCATCCTCCGACCCATACTCGCGCTTACTGTTCCGGGCGTGCTCGTCGCGCTCGGGATCGTGACCTGGTGGGTTACCGGACGAACGCTGCGGCCCGTCGAAAACATGCGCACCGAACTCGCCCAGATCACCGCGTCCGATCCGTCGAGACGCATTCCCGAGCCCGGCACCGGCGACGAGATCGACCGGCTCTCGCGCACGATGAACGACACCCTCGCCCGGCTGCACTCCGCCGTCAGCCGCCAACAGCAGTTCGTGGCCGACGCCTCACACGAGTTACGAAGCCCCCTCGCCCGTATACGCGCCAACCTCGAAGTGGACCTGACACATCCTGCGCACGCGCAACCTTTCGAGACTGAACGAAACGTCCTGAACGACGCCATCGAACTCGAACACATCGTGGAAGACCTCCTCCAACTGGCCCGCGCCGATGCCAACACCCATCCGCTCGAGTTGCGACCCATCGATCTCGACGAACTCGTGCGACGTGAAGCACGTCGCCTGACCGAACGAGGACGTGTGCGCGTCGACACGTCCCACGTGCTTCCGGCGCCCATCACGGCCGACCCACGGCTGCTGACCCGTGCGATCCGCAACGTCCTCGACAACGCCGAACGCCACGCAACAACAACCGTCACCATCACCGTCGACCAACAAGATGGCACCACACGAATCCAGATCGCCGACGACGGCCCCGGCATCGCTCCCCAGCACCGCGAGCTCGTCTTCGAACGATTCGCGAGACTCGATGACGCCCGCACTCGACATCGGGGCGGCACCGGGCTGGGGCTCGCTATCGCGCGAGGCATCGTCGAACAACACGGTGGCACGATCCGCCTCGCCGACACGACCCAGACTCAATTCGACATCACGATCACGGAGCCAACGACGACAGTGGTTGAACGCCGCCTGCGGAGCACAAGCCAGTAGCAGCTGCTCCGTCAGGCGGATCAGGCTTTTGCTTTTGGTTCCCGTGGCAAGCCCAACAATCGCTCCCCGATCAGGTTGCGCTGAATCTCACTTGTCCCACCGGCGACACGCATACCAGGCGCGTAAAGGAATTCCTCGATGACATCAGGAACGGAGTTGGCAGTTGCCGCGACGCCGAGGCCGTCAAGGGCCGCTCTCGTTCGATCGGTCGCGAACTCGGTGCTGGCGAGCTTGACCAGCGGCCCGAGCCGAGGGTCGCCGCCACTGCGATCGAGCAGTTGGCGCAATGCACCCGAGTTGACCACCAAACTCATAAGTCGATCGCGTCGCACGACGTCGGTGTCTGCGTTGATCGTGGCGAGCAGTTGTTGGGTGCTGCGCTCAAGCGCAAGGCCCGCGGCTCCGACTTCGGCTCGTTCGTCACCGAGAACCGAAGTTGCCACCGCCCAGCCGCCGTGGAGTGGGCCCAACAGGTCGGTGCTGCGAACCTCCGCCTGTTCGAGAAACACTTCGCAGAACTCGTGATCACCGGTCATCTGCTTGAGTGGCCGCACCTCGACGCCCGGTCCGCGCATATTGAACAGGAAGAACGAGATACCACTGTGGCCACGCTCATCGGGATCAGTGCGGGCAAGCAAGATTCCATGGTCAGCGAGTTGGGCAGTCGACGACCAGACTTTCCGACCCGTCACGATCCAGCGGTCACCGTCACGTTCGGCCCGCGTCTTCAAACTGACCAGGTCCGAACCACTATCGGGTTCGCTGAACAACTGGCACCACAAGATGTCTGCCGCCAGCGTCGCCCGAAGATATGTGCGCTTTTGATCTTCGGTTCCATATTTCAAGATCGCGCCGCCGGCTAACACGAAACCCTGAAAGTTCATGTACGGAGTAACCGATCGGCGAGCGCACTCCTCGCTCCACGCGAGGCGAAACTCAGGACCATACCCTTGCCCGCCGTATTCCACCGGCCATGAGACGCCAGCGAACCCGTTCGCAAACATGTGCTTTTGCCAGGGGCGGGCGCGTTCGTACAGTGCGGGCGGCATGATTGACCCGAAAGCAGGGCACGCAATGCCCGATGAAACTGCATCGTCGAGAAACGCTGCGGCGTTGAAGCGGAATTCGTCGAGGCTCTGAGGTCGCGGATGCTCGGTCATGGATTTACGCGTTCACAGTCTCATGAAGAACGTATTCAGACGATCCTGTGAATCACAAAGCATTCCGGATGGACTGCATTGACCGGGTACCACTCATGGCTTCGGGTCGAAGAGCCTGCGGATCATCGGCTCGTAGTAATGAAGCGACGGCGAGACGAAGTCCGGATCGAACGCCGGCTGGTCGTATTTGTATGTGAACTCATCAGTCAGGTCGTAGTACGGCGAGTCGCGGTACCTGTCACGCGTGTTGCGGTCTCCGCCGAGGTGGTGCCAGAAGTAGTACCCCTGAAAGATCCCGTGGTGTTCGACCATCCAGTGATGCCCTTCCGACACAATGCCCTTCAGCATGTCGGCAGCAATGATTGGGTGGTGCCGCGGCGCGATGGTGTCGCCGATGTCGTGCAGGAGGGCACACATCACGTATTCCTCGCTTTCACCACCGTTCTCCGCGCGGGCCGCCGTCTGAAGACTGTGCTCGAGTCGGTTTACCGGGAACCCGCCGTGGTCGCTCTCAAGCAGACGCAACAACATGAGCGTGTGGTCGGCAACTCGACGCTGGGTCTCTGCCGCGTTGTTGGCGATGATCATCCAGTCCTCGGCCGTCGACTCCTCAAATGAGCGGAACTTGGCGCGCTCAAGCGGCGTGGCATGTGATGCGAGATCGGTCATGGAAACCCCCTTTGTCGAAGTGTCGAAGTGCGGTCCACTGTACCGGGCGGGCCCCGATCCCAGCCAGATGACACCCGGATCTGATTTTCACCGCCACCATACAATCGGCCGCGTCGCCAATTCGACATCACGATCACGGAGCCAACGACGACAGTGGGTTGAACGCCGCGAACCGACATACCGACCACCGCAGTGGCGGCAACGGTGCTGACTACGCCATGGGTGTGTCAGAAGTCCGTTCCGAGTGTGATCGCGATCACAGTCAGATTGCGATGGCGATGTTCTACTGAGGGTCCACTACGCAGAAGAATGAGGTACGGATATGAGCACCATCGTCGTCGGAGTCGACAACTCTCCCCAGGCCCTTGTGGCCGCCCGACGTGCAGCAGCGTTGGCGAAGGCGATTGGGGCCGAGTTGCGTATCGTGACCGCCATTTCGAAGAACGAGACCTACGAGTTCGGGATCGGGTCGGATCGCACCGTCATTGACGATCGTGACTTGGTCGAAAGCAGCCTGAATGCGATCGCCGAAGAGTTTGGACACACGGTCGTCGTCTCGACGTGCGTCGTGAAAGCGAGCCCTTCTGAAGCACTGTGCGCAGAGGCGGAGCGGGTCAACGCATCGGTGATTGTGGTCGGCAACAAGCGGGTCAAGGGCATGGGCCGTGTGCTGGGGTCAATTGCGGGCGACGTAGCCAAAGATGCGCCGTGCGACGTGTATGTCGTGCACACCTACGATTGATTGTGGCCGAGCAACAATCCTCGACAAACGATCAGGAATTCACACGACGTCAATACGCCTGGGTGGCGGTCAACTATCTGCCACCGTCGACGCAAACAAGGGAGACCCTCGAATGGGCGCCAGCCGCAGCCGACGGCCGTTCATGAAATCGCTGCGATTCTGTGTTGGCCGAGTCGATTGCTCCGACCATGACATGAACGTCGGCGCTTCGGGCGCGTTCGATGAGCGTCTCCATGAGTGACCTGCCGACGCCGCGCCCCCAGTGAGTCTCGGCCACGTGCACCGTGTGCTCGACCGTGTAGCAATAACCCGGCCACTTGCCCGAACCTCTGAAGCTCCCATAGGACGCGAACCCAATCACGACTTCGGCATCGACGGCGACGAGAACGGGATGTCCAGCGTGCGTTTGTCGGCGAAACCAGGCGTGACGCTGCGGCAGGGTCTGTAGTTCCTCGGTCCAAGTGCCGGTCGTGTGTGGGATGAGCGCGTTGTAGGTACGGCGCACTGCTGGCATGTCGCTACTTGTCGCGTCACGGATCACGATCATGCGCGCACGGTCGCTTTGGCGTCGGCGAGCAGAGCCGAGAGCCCGTACTCGAAGTGGGCGTCGAGTTGTGCTGTTGTGTAGTGCGCGAGGAGCGCGCGCAGGTGGCGTAGCGGCCGTTCGGCGGACGCCAAGTTCAGCTGCCGTCGCGCGACTCCGGCGGCGAGAACGCGCCCCTCGGCCTCAACTCGCATCAGCACGTGCATGAACACCGCGTTGACCAGAGCGACCGCTGGAAATCCAACGATGCCATGTTGGTCGCAGGCTTCGAGGAGCTTGTCGATACGGTCCAGCATCGGCCCACACTCGAACCAGTGCGTGATGAGTCGACCTGCGACACCGGGGTGTTTGGCGAGGTGTGCACGGGTGCTGCGGGCCCAGCTCGTCAACGCAACATCGATACCGTCGCACGGTTGCACTCGGGCCGAAGCAGTCACGATCCGGTCGAGAACCAGCCCGGCGAGAACGTCGCTGTTTGCAACGTGTCGATACAGGGCCATCGGCGTGACACCGAGACGACCCGCGACGCCACGTGTGCTCAGAGCCGACCATCCGTGGTCAGCCACTACCGCCACGCCTGCGTCGATGATCGCGTCCGCTGAGAGACCCACAGCTGAAGTATACGGGTGTATACGAACTCGGATCTATGACCGTAAGGTGTCCATACTGTCTACTGTCTATGTACAGTAGACAGTATGGCACCTCTGGACGACCCACTCCTTGCTGCCGCTCGCGAAGCGGCCCTACGTCGCGCGGAAGCTGAGGCCTCGCTCAGTACGGCGAAGGCCAATGAGCAACTCGCCATTCGCCGACTGCAACTAGCCGGCGGCTCGGTACGCGAGATCGCCAAAGCCCTTGGATACTCGCACCAACGGATCCAGCAAATGATTGGCGCCGTCGATGACGGACGAGGGTGGAAGCGCAAGGGACGATCGCCGGACTCGCTCACGTGCAGCTTCTGCGACAAGGAGCAACAGGACGCTCGCAAACTGATCGCTGGTCCGAACGTCTACATCTGCGACGAATGCGTCGACGAAGCACGTGACGGATTCAGTCCACAGGTCAAATGCAGTTTCTGCGGCAAGGTCTCAAGTCCTGAACTTTTGGTATGTGGCCTTGACGCCGTCGCCGTCTGCGCGGAGTGCCTGGACCTCTGTGACGAGATCATCGCAGAAGACGGCGGAGAAACGACGTGGCCGTGAAGGTCCCGGTGCTTCGATTTCGGTTGTTTGAAGGTCCCCGGCGATGGGCACCTCTTTCGGTGAAACTGACAAGGGAGTAACTCATGAGCAACCTCATCGCCGTCGAGTGCATCTCGTTGGATGGAGTCATGCAGGCGCCAGGTCGGCCGGACGAAGACACGCGGAGAGGTTTTGTGCGTGGGGGTTGGGCGTCGGAGCGTCTCCAGAAGGACCCCGACGCGGCCAAGGCGTCGATGGGTGATCCGTCGAGTACCCACGCACTTGTGTTTGGGCGGCGCACCTACATCGATCTTGTCGGGTACTGGTTGTCGATGGACGAGCCCAACCCGTTCGCCGAGATTCTGACGAAGACCCGAAGTTCGTCGCGTCACGAGGACTCACGGAACCGCTTCAGTACCCAAACTCGACATTGCTGAAGGGCGATGCAATCGCTGCGGTGGCCGAGTTGAAGAATTCGACTGACGGTGATCTCGTGATCCTCGGCAGCGGCGCACTCGTGCGTGAACTCGCGGCGGCCGACATGATTGACCGGTACCTGCTCACGATCATTCCAGTCGTGTTGGGCAAGGGAACGAGATTGTTCGGCGACACTCCTGCGGAGATGGACGTGTCGACGGCGATCGTGTCTTCGACAGGGATCGTTGTCGCCGAATACGCGGTTCGAAGTCGTTCCGCCAACGAACACTGACGAGACCGTGGCAGTGACGCTTCCGCCCACGGCAGGGACACCGGCGCGTCGAGTCGGCGGTGCGCGAACAATTGCTACTTGACGTTGACGGTCACCGTTCGGCGGACGGTTGTTTTGCCGTAGGTGCCGGTTTCGACGATTGTGTGGATGCCGGGTTCGAGCGCGCCGATCGCTGGAGTCCGGCGATGACGATCTCGATTATCTCGTTTGGCATCTCAACAGAGGGCCTTCGGACGGATACGACGTCGTGGCGACGATGAACGACCCGGTAATCGGACGAATGCGAGCCCAGGCCGACGCCGTGTCGAAATAGGAAGAGATACAGCGCGCCGGCACGAATCGCTTCGTTGGTGAGCCTGACCTGAGACCACCGAACCCAGGCGACCGTAGATAATAGGCGCGCTTATGAAATGTTTTTTCCGGTTTCGCCGTCGATGACGGTGTCGGCTCGCTGGCGAGTCGGATCACGGTCGTAGTGCGCGTCCTCTTCGGCCATCCAGAACTCCCAATCATCGAGTGCGTCCTCACCGTCGCGTTCCACCGCGCGTTGCAGGCGAAGCTCGCGATTGGTTGCGATCCAGATCACGTAGCTGAGATGGCGAGACCACTCCCGCCGTGCCGAAGTCACCCCTTCGATGATGATGATCGGAGCTGGAGCAACGGTCTTCCATTCCATCAGCGATTCGGTCGGCCAATCGTAACGTTGGTACTGCGCAGAGCGTCCGTCCGCGAGCGGCTCGATGACTTGTGCGAGCAGGCGAGGCCACCAGTCGATCGGATTGTCCGCCGATGCAAAGTCGTCGGTGTGGATGATCGGCGCGCCGCCCGCTGCCCCAGAAAGCAGAGCGGCGAACGTCGACTTGCCCGATCCCCCCGGTCCGTCGATAGCGACGAGCCGAACGGGTCCCGGGCGTTTTCGGATGTCCTCGACAAGGTCGTCCACGTGCACGCCCCATCATCGCCGACCTTGCGCCTGGAGTCCTTCACTCTTTCGACCTGGTGCGTTTGAGGGAGGGCGGCGACCGCGAAAGCCGTCCCACGTGGAGATGGTAATAGCGGACAGAAACTGGCCGTTATTGTCGATAACGTCTACCTCGTTCGAAATACGACGAGAGGAGCGTTCATGAGTATGGCGATAGAGGCGGTGGGTCTGGCGAAGACCTTTCGAGGCAAAGACGGTGATGTCGATGCCGTACGGGGAGTTGACCTCAGCGTCGAACAGGGCGAGGTGTTCGGATTCCTCGGGCCGAATGGCGCTGGGAAATCGACCACGGTCCGCATGCTCACCACGTTGATGACGATCAGCTCCGGGTCAGCGCGTGTCGCCGGAATTGACATCGCGACGGATCCGAACGCAGCGCGCCGCAAGATCGGCGTCGCACTGCAGGAGGCGGGCCTCGATCCACGCCAGACCGGGCGCGAAATTCTCGTGTTGCAATGCCGCCTCTTCGGGATGGATAAACCGACCGCTGTGGCACGCACCAACGAGCTACTCGAACTGGTGGAGCTGACCGAGGCCGCCGACCGCAACGTCAAAGGATATTCCGGCGGCATGAAGCGTCGGCTCGACCTTGCGACGGCGCTCGCGCACCAGCCCGAGGTGCTGTTTCTCGACGAACCCACCACGGGCCTCGATCCGGCGTCACGTCTGACCGTGTGGGACGAAGTGCGCCGCATCAACGACCAGGGCACCACCGTGTTCCTCACAACGCAGTACCTCGAGGAGGCCGACGCCCTGTGTGATCGGCTGGCCATCATCGACGCCGGGCGGATCGTGCGCGAAGGTACGCCGGTCGAGTTGAAGTCCGATCTCCGACAGCGGGTCGGGCTCGACCGGGATCCCTCCCTCGACGAGGTGTTCCTCGATGCAACCGGGCGCAGCCGCGACCGTGTCGCAGGATCGGTGCAGGAGGTCGGCTGACATGAAGGAATCATTCATCCTCGGCGGCCGCGCGATCCGTGAAGCCATGCGCACGCCCGACTCGCTGCTCCCCACCATCTTCATCCCACTGTTCTTCCTCGTCGTGAACATCGGACAGGCCGGCCGAGTGTTCCCGTCCGGAGGCACACCGTTCCTCAATGGACAGACGTATGCGGCGTTTCAATTGCCGGCATCGTTGCTGCTGTCGGCGTCGTTCGGTGCAGCCGCGCTGTATCTGACCGAGGAGATCGAGGGCGGGTACTTCGACAAGCTCCGGGCGACGCCGATCAGCCGGGTTTCGCTGATCCTGGGTCGCCTGTATGCGGAGGTTGCGAAAACCGCAGTGCTCACGACCGTGATGATCGTGATCGCAATGCTGTTTGGTGTTCGGGTCAAGAGCGGTATCCCGGGCTTTGTGATGCTGCTCGTGCTGTGCTCGTTGTGGGCCGTCGTGTTTTCTGGATTCATGCAACTCGTGTCGCTCAAAACTCGATCGGCCGCGGCCACTCAAGGCGCCAGCATGGTGTTCTTTCCGTTGCTGTTCGTCACGCCGAACTTCGTGCCCCGCAACATGCTCACGCGGCCGATGGAGATTGCCGCAACACTCAATCCCGTGACGTATGTGATGGAGGCGACCCGGTCGCTCATCCTCGGGGGCTTCGACTGGGAGATCCTGGGCAAAGGCTTCCTTGTCATCGCCGTGGCCGGTGCCGCGATGATGGCGCTCTCGGTTCGTATGGTCAACAACTACGACTGAGGACGGCACATGGCAGACACGAGCAGCCGCATGCTGCAGCTGCTCTCTCTGTTGCAGCTTCACCGGTATTGGCACGGCCCGGAGTTGGCGGAACGGCTCGATATCTCGCTGCGAACCCTGCGGCGAGACATCGACCGTCTCCGCGGTCTCGGGTATCCGATCGAGTCCGTGCGCGGCGTCGACGGCGGATACCAGATGGGCGTCGGGGTCGCCCTCGCCCCCATGACCTTCACCCACGACGAGGCGGTCGCGTTGGCGGTCGGCTTGCGGGCCGTCGCCAACGGAACCGACCCAACCACCGCAGAGGCGTCATTGCGGGCCCTCGCCAAGTTGGTCACGACCCTCCCAGCTGCGGTACGCCGCCAGGTCGAACTGATGGATCACGTCACCGAAGCAGCGGACTACAGGCGCACGACCGAGCAACCGGCGGCGCACGTGCTGGGCGTGGTCGCGCAGGCGTGCCAAGACGAAGTCCGACTCAGATTCGAGTACCGCGCTCCGGTGGCCGACGGGCGCGCCGACGTCGACGGGGCCTCTGCTCCCGTGTCGGTCCGTTACGTCGAGCCGTACCGACTGATCACCCGAGGACGCCGTTGGTACATGGTTGCCTTCGACCTGGACCGCACCGACTGGCGCACCTTTCGCGTGGACCGGATGAGCGATCCGAGTCCGACTCGCAACACGTTCACCCCCCGGCCGCTGCCCGCCGCCGATCTCGCGGCCTATGTGGCCGGTCGGATCCGAGATCTGCGTCAGCTCCATGAGGTGGAGTTCGTAGTCGATGCTCCGGAAAGCGATGTACGACGCGAGATCCATGGACCCGCCGAAGTAACACGTGTGTCGGCGCAGCGCACCCGCGTGGTGATGTCCGTCGACGATCTTGACTGGGCGATGCTGATGATCTTCAGATTCGACGTTCCCGTCACCATCACCTCACCGGCGCTCGCTGCACACCTCACCCGTCGAAGCTCAACCTTGCGTGCCCTCGGGCGAACGACCCGAACATCCAAACGGACTCGTTGATAATGACTTGCGCCGCCACTGAAGGTTGGTGCTACCGTGCCAGATTGGCGCCGAAGACGGTGTCACAGCGACAAACCTGGCGCTGTGGTGCCAACCGCTTTGGAGGGCACACTGAATGCGGTGGAATGAACATTCTGCGCGCTTATGAGAGTCCGCCCTCAATGAGTCGGCCTCGGGGCAATTGGTTGGGCAACAGTTCCGGGTGATCAAAATCCCGTACGAGCCGGCGCAACTCGAGACTCGCCTTCGATCGATGGGTTGGGATATGTCGGTTACCGGGACCCCCGGACCCTTCTATTGGGGCTCCGGCGGTCGGTAGGCGCCGGACGGAGCGTCCGCTCATCGGCGACACTGATGGTGTGATTGTTTCGTCGTCGCGGATCGCTCATGCAGTCAAGACACGCCACGGTGAGCTTGCAAGAATTGCTCGCGAGACCTCGGACGCGCAGTGGCGCGGTCCTTCATTACTGCTGGGGTGGAGTCGGCTCACGATCCTGTGCCACCTTCGCTACGGCGCGCTCGCCAACGTTCGAATGACCGACGACACACTCAGCGACCAGCCGACTTCGTACTATCCATTCGGACGATCCGAGCAAGGCCCCTCCACACTCGTCCCGGCACCACAGGAAACCGCGAAGGATGTCGTGGAGTCGTTCGTCAACGCGAACATGGCACTCGACCGACGATGGACCCACATGGACGAGACCGATTGGCAGCGCACGATTCGCGAGCCCAGCGACAACGGGGATCTCGGGGCGCTCCCGTTGGCGAACCTTGCACTTCTGCGTCTCACGGAAGCCGAAGTGCACGGAACCGACCTCGATTTGGGTTTGTCACGTTGGAGTGACGAGTTCGTCTCTCCGTGTTCGGCTCAACGGTTTCGGGGGAGGAGGGAGCAGTCGATGACGCACCGTGCACGACTCGCGGAACGCCCTCCCCAGATCGGCAAGGACGGAGCGGATCATCCCATCCATTCCATTCAACGGCGAGTTGCAGGGTCGACGGCAAGTTGTTGGGGGAGATAACTTGCCGTCGACCCTGCAACTCGCCGTCGAGTGGGGGCACGGCTGCAACTCGCCGTCGAGTGTCGAGCGGGCTCCGACTTGCTACCGACCCGGCAACTCGCCATCGAATGTTGGCGGGCTGAAGGAGGGCGGCACATGTTGGGCGTTCGTTTGGTCCACACTTGAGTCATGTTCAAGCGCTTGATTTGGTGGTCGACCGGCGCGCTGATGGGCGCGGGAGGGTCGTGGTGGGCGAAGCGCAAAGTGAAACGCGCGGTGCAGGTCGCCCTCGACGACGCAAGGATTGCGATTCAGCCGGGCGTTGTCGCCGACGCCGCCAAAAGTCGGGTATCGCGAGCCGTGCAGGCCGGAAAATGGGCCGCGGAGGACCGGGAGCGGGCGCTCAAGATACAGCTTGAGTCGATTCGGTCGGGGGAGACCAACCCGCAGCGAGCGCTTCGCTGATGCTGATCGACCTTCGCGGTGCAGGGTGTGCCGACGTCTTGATCCGACTCGCGGCGCTGGCCCGAACGACGACCGAGCCGGATGCTGAGATAGTTCTATGGACCGACGATGCCGGTGCCCCGACGGAACTGCCAGCATGGTGTCGAATGACCCGTCACCGATTTGATGGACCGGTCCCGGGTTTCACGGATCGTTACCTACTCACCCTTCACCCATCTGGAGAGCCACAATGACCGAACGATTCTGCGTAAACCTGACCACCGGTCCTGAAAACGTGGACAAAGCAACCGTCGGCTTCGTGGTCGCCAACGCGGCGTTGGCGAGCGGCAAAGACGTACTTGTGTTCGTCACGATTGAGGCAGTTCGCTTCGGCTTCGTCGACGGTGCGAAAGATATGCACGCAGAGGGATTCGCGCCCCTCGCCGAGCTCATCGCCACCTTCGGCGCCGGTGGCGGCAAGATCCTCACCTGCACACCGTGCGCGAAGGTTCGCGGTCTCGACCAAAACCCCCTCGTTCCCGGCGCAGTGCTCGGGGGCGGTGCCGGTCTCGTCGAGTTCATGACGTCTGGCGAGCAAACTGCCGCCAGCGTCAGCTTCTAAGCGCGCTTACGCCACCGAGACATTCGAGGCGGCCGACAGTTCGTCGGAGATCTTGCCGCGAAGCGTATAGACCGTCAGTCCGAGGACGCTGATGCCGGCCGTGACCAGAAACGAGGTCTGGTATCCGCCCGCATGATCACGAAGCCAGCCGGCTAGGACGGGTCCGCTCGCATTTCCCATGGAGACGAAGAGTTGTGATCGACCATAGATGCGCCCGTAGTCGCGAACGCCGAACACTTCGGCGATGAGCAAAGGGTGGAGCAGCAGCACGTTTCCTACGGCGAAGCCGAACGCGATCGCCGAGATGTACACCGTCGTGGCGTTCTGCGCCGAGCTCAACGCGACAATCCCGATGACTTGCAGTGTCAGTACTGAAATGGCGAACTTACGGGTTGACCAACGTTGTACGAACGCACCACCGAGGAGACGCCCCATGACGCTGCACGTTGCGAGGACGATCACGATGCGGTCGCCCACCCCTTTTCCCGCTCGTTCTGTGGCGAGGTTGACGAGCTGGGATATGCCGCCCAGTTGCGCGAGGAGCGCGAAGGCGAATGCGGCAGTGATCGCGTAGAACGCGGTCGTGTGGACTGCCTGTTCGTACGGGACGCCCGGGGCCTTGAGGTTCGGGTCGGCGTTGGCGTCGGTCGGTACCAGTCCGTCGGGATACGTCCCTTTCGACTCCGGATCGGGGCGGAGAAAAATCATGGGTACGACCAAGACACCGAAGAAGAACACCACAGCAATGATGGCGAACGCCGAGGAAAGGCTGCGGTGGGTGAGCAACGAGGTAGCGATCGGTGTGAGGATGACCCCGCCGAGTGAGAGACCGGTTGTGGCGATGGAAAGCGCGACCGAACGTCGCCGATGGAACCAACGCATGATTACGGTGTTGGCCACGACGACTGCCGTCAGGCTGAATCCGACCCCGAAGACGATGTAGGCAAGAAAGACCTGCCACAGGTCGGTCACATGACCAAGCGACGCGATGCTAAGTGCACCTAGAGCTGCGCCGACCGCAATGAACACCCGAGGGTCGAAGCGGCTCAACAGTTTCGCTATGAGGAGTCCGGCGACGCCGGAGGCAACCCAGAACGCGGACGTCGCTCCCGACAACCAGCTCACCGAAAACCCTCGCTCGTTGTGGAGGCTCCGCAGGTACACGGGCAGGCCGTAGAAGCCGAGTCCGGCGGAGAAGGTGAGTTGGAAGCACGTGGTGGCAACGATCACCCACCCGTAAAACGGTCTACGGGCGGGAGCGGAGGTCACGGTTCGAGTGTTGCAGCCCGAGTGTCGGTTTGGCGAACCGGGGCCCCGGGTTTGTCGAAACGCACGTCGAGTCAGCGAGTCCCGGCCCCTAAGCTAGGGCGGTCATGCCGAAACGTCCCGAAACTGCCAACGAGCTGCGCCGCTCCTATCTTGATTTCTTCGTCTCGAAGGGGCATACCGAGGTTGCCTCGGCGTCCTTGATCCCTCACGACCCCACGGTGCTGTTCACCGTGGCTGGGATGGTGCCGTTCAAGCCGTATTTCACCGGCGACGAGACGGCGCCGTACGGTCGAGCCGTCACGAGTCAAAAGTGTGCGCGGGCGGGAGGCAAGCACAACGACCTCGACGATGTCGGCCGCACCATGCGTCACCTGGTGTTTTTCGAGATGCTGGGCAATTTCAGCTTCGGTGACTATTTCAAGGCGGATGCGATCCCGTTCGCATGGGAGTACGTCACGGAATGGCTGGGCTTTGATCCCGACAAGCTCTGGGTGACCGTTCATGAATCCGACGATGAAGCCGAGGAGATGTGGCTCGACATCAGCGGCCTACCCAAGTCCCGTATTCAGCGTCTTGGCGACAAGGACAATTTCTGGCAGATGGGCGAAACCGGGCCCTGCGGTCCGTGTTCGGAGATCTTCATCGACAAGGGTCCATCGTTCGGGCCTGATGGTGGCCCACTGAACCCCGACGCAGAGCACCGTTTCCTGGAGTTCTGGAACCTCGTGTTCATGCAGTACAACCAGTCGGCCGACGGGTCGCGGGAGCGTCTCCCGAAGCCCAGCATCGACACCGGGATGGGGTTGGAGCGCACACTGTCGATCCTGCGCGGCGTCGATGCCGTATGGGACACGGACTTGATGATTCCGCTCATCGAAAAGGCCTCGAGCCTCACGGGCCGCACGTACACCAAGAGCTACGAATCCGCCGACGACCTCAGCATGCGCATCCTTGCCGAGCACGCTCGTTCGGGGGCGATGTTGGTGGGCGATGGCGTGTTCCCGAGCAATGAAGGCCGCGGGTACGTGTTGCGCCGCATCCTGCGCCGCGCCATCCGGCACGCGTACCGCTTGGGAACCGAGAAGAACATCATGGGCCAGATGGTCGACGTGGCCATCGGCGTCATGGGGGAGGCGTACCCCGACGTCGTAGCCAAGCGAGATCGCATCATCGACATCGTCGAGCGTGAGGAGTTCAAGTTCCGCCAGACGCTGAAAACAGGAAACTCGATGATCGAGGAGGAGTTCAAGGCCCTTGCTGCACAGGAGCCATTGAGCGGCGCAATCGCGTTCAAGCTTCACGACACGTACGGTTTTCCGCTGGAGCTCACCAAGGAGATCGCGGAAGAGCGCGGGCTCGCCATCGACCAGGCGGGCTTCGACGCCGCGATGGCGAATCAGGTGGCCATGGCCCAGGCTGCCCGAAAGAATGCCAAGACGCCCGAGGCTCTGGCCGATCAATACCGGTCGGTGATGGAAGCCAATGGGACGACCACCTTCACCGGGTACGCGGAAACCGAAGCCAACGATGCCACGGTGCTGGCTGTCGTCGAGGCCGATGAGAACGGAATCGTGGAGATCTTCCTCGACCGCACGCCGTTCTACGCGGAGTCTGGTGGACAGGTCGGCGACACCGGAACGATCTCCACCTCCGATGGCGAGGCCACGGTGGAAGACACGACCTACGCGATTCCGGGTCTGGTCCGGCACAGTGCCCGAATTGTGAGCGGTTCGATCGAGCCGAATACAAAAGCACGTGCACATATCAATGTGAGTCATCGCGACGCCACCCGTAAGAACCACACCGCCACCCACCTGATCCACCATGCGTTGCGCGAGGTTCTCGGCGACCACGTCAAGCAGCAGGGTTCGTTGGTCGGACCGGATCGTCTCCGTTTCGACTTCTTTCATTTCGATCCTCTGACCGACGCGCAAACGGCACAGATCGAAGACATCGTGAACGGCATCGTCCTCACAGGACAAGCAGCGATGAACGAGGAAAAAACCAAGGCCGAGGCTGAAGAGATGGGCGCCATTGCGTTCTTCGGCGACAAGTACGGTGACCGAGTTCGGATCCTGCTCGCCGGCCCGAGCCTCGAGTTCTGCGGTGGAACCCACGTGCGCAACGTTGGCGAGATCGGTGCGGTCAAGATCGTCAGCGAAGGATCGATCGGGTCCAACGTCCGGCGCATCGAAGCAACAACCGGAATGCAGACCATCGCCAAGCTTCGCCACGATGAAGAGCTCCTCGACGCCGCAGCGGCGACGCTTCGGGTCAAGCCCGACGACCTTCCGAGCCGCGTCGAAAAGCTTCTGGAAGAGCGCAAGGACCTAGAACGCCAGATCGTAGAGCTGAAACGATTGGCCGCGGGAAGTCGGGTGAATGAGTTCATCGGGAATGCATTCAATGGCGTGGTTATCGCCCGCATCGACGACCTCGATCGAGATGGTTTGAAAGACCTCGCCATCGCGATCCGCGATCAGCCGGGAATTCGCGCCGTTGTTCTCGGCAGCGCGCCGGTTACCGGTGGCGTCACGCTGGTCTCGGTGGTCACGCCCGAATACGGGACCACGGCGAGCGATCTGATCGCCGATGCTGCGAAGACTGTCGGTGGTGGCGGCGGCAAGAGCGCCGACATCGCTATTGCCGGTGGGAAACGCCCCGAGATGCTCGACGACGCGTTGGCCGCGCTGCGGGTGAAGTCATATCAATAAGCGTGCATATCTGATGGTGGCTCTATGGTCCGAGTACTAGCACTCGATCTCGGGAGCAAACGGATCGGCGTTGCGTCTAGCGACACGACACGAACGTTGGCGAGTCCTGTTGTCGTGCTCCTCCGTCGTGGTGCCGTGGCTGAGGATCACAAGGCGATTGCCGACATCGTCGACGAGTACGAAGCCGACACGATCGTGGTGGGGCTTCCACTCAGTTTGAACGGTTCGGAAGGAAAGGCTGCGAAACTCATTCGGACGGAGTTCGTGCAGTTGCAAGCCCTGTTCGAACCCAAAGGGGTTTCGGTCGTGGTGCACGATGAGCGATTCACGACGACGACCGCGCACGCCAATTTGAAGGAACGAAACTTG
Organism: Acidimicrobiia bacterium; assembly: GCA_031418035.1. Taxonomy (GTDB): domain Bacteria; phylum Actinomycetota; class Acidimicrobiia; order Acidimicrobiales; family JANYDT01; genus JANOYY01. The sequence goes on along the minus strand of JANOWU010000306.1, from coordinate 38,523 downwards.
AACGCCGCGAAACGACGCAACATCGTAGATAAGGTGGCGGCAGCGGTCTTGCTTCAAAGCTGGCTCGACGGAGAGAAAGGGCGAAACTCATGAGTACAGACGTACCGAAGGATCGTTCACCAGCGGGACCGTTCGCCGAGGATGACGATACGGGCGCCGTTTCTGCAACCGACGACTGGGACATCACCGGTTCGTGGGCTCCGCTTCCGGGCACGACGCCGGGCTCCGCGCCGGTCGGTGTCCGCCCCGACGTCGACGATGCCGTTGCTCGATCGAGCCGACCGTCACCCCCTCCGCCGGTTCAACAGGCTCGCGCCGCGGCACCAATTGAGGATCGCGCTGTCGACATGGACCCTCGGTCTTCTGGATCGGAGTTCGATGACGTCGAAGAGGAATCGACTTCGGGACCGAACCGAAATGGTCCTCGGTCGCGTCGTCGAGACCGCCGGGCGAGAGATCGCTGGGTTGAGGAAGACTTCCCGCCACCCCGGCGCGGCCGGGCCTTCCTCGGGTTTCTGCTCACCCTCGCGCTCATTGCCGGTGGTGTCCTCTACGGGGTCAAGTGGTATCAGCGTCAAGTTGATCCACTGGGAGTACCCGGACCCGAGGTTTCCGTGGTGATCCCGTCGAACACGTCAACGTCGGGAATCGCGAAGTTGCTCCACACGAACAAGGTCGTGAGCAACGCGAAGGTGTTCCGCTACTGGACACAGGTGCAGGGCAAGGGTGGGTTCGAGGCTGGAAAGTACGTGTTTCGGCAGAACTCGTCGTTCGCCGCGACGCTCGACGTGCTCCAGAACGGTCCAAGTGTTCCGGAACAGCAGAAGGTCACGATTCCGGAAGGTTTTCGGGTCGAGCAGATCGCGGCCCGGATTGCCGAGAAGCTTCCGGGGCGCTCGGGCGACAAGTTCTTGGCGGTCGTGAAAGCAAACAAGATTCGCTCGGCGTACCAACCTGTCGAGGTGACGAACCTCGAAGGGTTCCTGTTCCCTGACACCTACGTGGTCGGCCTGGAAGAAAACGAAGACCTCATTGCGACGCGGATGGTCGAGAACTTCGACCAGGTCGGGGACAGCTTGGGCCTCGGTTCCTCCCAGGACAAGGTGGAGCTGACCTCGTACGAAACGCTGATTGTGGCGTCGCTCATCGAACGTGAAGCCAAACTCGACTCGGACCGGGCCAAAATCTCGCGTGTGATCTACAACCGCCTCAAGGCGAAGATGTATCTCCAGATCGACGCCACCATCCTCTATGCCATGAACGACAACACCACCCGGCTGCTGCTCGAAGACCTCAAGCTGGACACCCCGTACAACTCGTACACGAACAAGGGGCTCCCGCCTGGCCCGATCGCGAATCCGGGACGAGCATCGCTGGAGGCCGCACTCAACCCCGAGCCGGGCGACTGGCTGTATTACGTCGTGACCTCGGCAGACGGGGCCCACTCCTTTGCCACCAGCTTCAAGGAGCACAGGCGCAACATCGCACTGGCAAAGGAGCGAGGCGTTCGGTGACCTCGACACGGGCAATCACTGGCGCAACGACAGTGGTTGGGGTAATCGGTGATCCAGTACGCCATTCGCTTTCCCCGGCGATCCACAACGCGGCCTATGAGGCGATTGGTCTGGACGCGGTGTACGTGGCCTTCCCGGTGGCGACGGGGAGCGGTGACCTCGCGGTGGCGTCGTGTCGCGCACTGGGGCTTCGCGGGTTGTCGGTGACGATGCCGCACAAAGAGGCGGTGCTGAAGGCGGCCGACGAATGCTCCGAGGATGCGCACCTGCTCGGCGCGGCCAATACCCTCATCAACAACGGCGGCCGGATCAGAGCGGAGTCCACCGACGGCATCGGTTGCGTCAACGCGCTTCACGAGGCGGGGTTCGACCCCGTCGGGAAGAAGTGCATGGTGATCGGCGCGGGCGGCGCGGGCCGCGGTGTCGTTCTTGCCCTGTGTCGGGCCGGCGCGCGAGTGGTGGTGGTGAACCGGACTCGACAACGTGGCGAACATGCGGTGGCGTTGGGTGGCGCGAACGCGTCGATCGGCGTGCTCGACGCCGTGAGTGACATGGACCTGGTTATCAACGCGACGTCGCAGGGAATGGGAAACGATGCGTCTTTGCCGCTCGATCCAACACGCCTTCGCAAAGGACAATTCGTCAACGACTTGATCTACAACCCGATGGAAACCCCCCTTCTGCGAGCGGCTCTTCAGGCGGGCGCGATTCCGGTCGATGGTCTCGGGATGTTGATTCATCAAGCGGCACAGCAAATTCTGCTGTGGACGGGCGAGGTGGCGCCTATCGCGGTCATGCGTGATGCTGCGAATGCTGAGCTTGACCGACGCGCGGCGGTGCTCCCGACGAATCCCGAGGGGTAGTTCGTTCGTGGTTCTTGCTTTTCTTCGAGCTCTGGTCGGAGCGGGTGTCGGCGCTGTCGTGTGTTCGTTCATTGCGCAGGAGGTCCGTGCGCCGCGACTTCTCGAACCGTTCGACGAGTCGGAGCTGCTCGCGGCGTGTCGGACGTGTCACCGGCGTCTTCGTCCGACGCGCATCGGACTGTTCGTGAACCGATCGGTGCTTCGTGGCACCTGCCCCTCCTGCAAGCATCCGGTGCCTGCGTGGGCAGCCTGGTCGGAGCTGGCCACCGTGGCCATGGGGTTCGTGGTGGGCTGGCGCGTCGAAAAGCCGCTGTGGCTGCCGGCGTATCTGCTCCTGGGGTTCATCACGGTGGCGGTCGTTCTGGTCGACGCTCGTCTGCACCTCATTTCGACCAAGTTGGTGTATCCCGCGGCTGGTGCCGCATTGTGCGTATTTGCGGTCATTGCGGTCATGGAGGGGCAACTCGATCGATTTCAGTGGATGTTGATCGGGGGCCTCGGCGCGTTCGCGTTCATCTGGATTCTGCATCTCATTTCCCCCCAGGGGATGGGTCAGGGCGATGCCCGCCTCAGCCTCTTTCTCGGTATGTTCCTCGGCTGGCTCGGTTGGCGTCAGCTCGTGATCGGCATGTTCGCCGGGTTTGCCCTCGGCTCCCTGGGTGGGCTCGTGTTCATGGCTCTTCGCAAAGCGGGCCTCAAGACGGCAATCGCGTTTGGGCCCTATCTCGCCGTAGGAACGCTTCTCGTGTCCCTTTGGCCGTCGCTGGCGAACGGATTCGTACCTCGCTAGGCGTAGACTCCTCGTCGTGTTGCGCTACCTCACCGCCGGCGAATCCCACGGACAGGCCCTGACCGTCATCGTCGAAGGGCTCCCCGCAGGCCTCGCCGTTACCGTCGAAGAGATTCAAGCGGAGCTTGGACGTCGGCGACTCGGGTTCGGCCGTGGCCCCCGGATGCGCTTCGAACAAGACGAGGTAACGCTGATGGGTGGGGTGCGTCATGGCCGCACGCTCGGCTCTCCCGTGAGCATCCACATTGCGAACACGGAATGGCCGAAGTGGACCCAGGAGATGAGCCCGGCTCCCGGTCAAACGGAGAAACCGCTCACCCAACCTCGGCCCGGTCACGCCGATCTGACGGGTATGCAGAAGTACGGTTTCGTCGACGCTCGCGACGTGTTGGAGCGCGCAAGCGCTCGTGAAACCGCAGCGCGGTGTGCCGCGGGAACGCTCGCCAAGTCGCTGCTGGCGACCATTGGAACGCAGATCATTTCCCACGTGATTCAGATGGGCCCGGCGCGTTCGAAATCGTTGGCGCGTCCGACCCCGGCAGATCTGGACCGTGTGGATGGCTCTGATGTCCGGTGCTTCGACGCGGCGGCCGAAGCGGAAATGATCGAAGAGATCAAAGCCGCGGCCAAAGACGGCGACTCACTCGGCGGAATTGTCGAAGTGCTCGGCTATGGCGTGCCGATCGGGTTGGGAAGTCACGTGCACTGGGACCGCAAGCTCGATGCGCTGCTGGCGGCGTCGCTGATGAGCATCCAGGCGGTCAAGGGTGTCGAGATCGGCGATGGTTTCGAAGTTGCCGGTCGCCGAGGCAGCGCTGCGCACGATCCGATTCTGTGGGACGCAACCACCAACGAATATCGTCGCGAAACCACCTTGGCCGGCGGAACCGAGGGTGGTATGTCGACCGGTGAGCTCTTGGTGGCCCGCGTCGCCATGAAGCCTCTTGCCACCCTGAACCGGCCGACGCTGGCCACGGTCGACATGGCAACGAAGGAAGCGACGGTGTCGTTCAAAGAGCGAACCGACGTCACTGCCGTGCCAGCTCTCGGTGTTGTTGCCGAGACAATGACGGCGTTGGTGCTGGCCAACGAGGCCACCCGCAAGTTCGGCGGTGATTCCGTCGCCGAGTTCGTGCGGAATTTTGCCGCGTTTAACGCCTCCCTGACGTGAGCGACACTCGCGCCGCAGACGACGACGTGGCGCATGCGGTCGATCGAGCGAGCCCCTGCGCACCCCGCGATGAAACGCATGGCGGCATGGAACGCCATGTTGCACTCATCGGCATGATGGGTTGCGGGAAGACCACCGTAGGCCGACTTTTGGCGTCGCAGCTCGATCGCTCCGTCGTCGATCTCGATGCACGATTGGTGTCGACCCATGCAATGTCCATTTCGGACATGTTCAACGCAAACGGCGAACTTTGGTTTCGTGATGCCGAGTCATCGGTGCTGGAAGCCGTTCTCGGCGCAACGTCGGGTGAAGTGATTTCGGCCGGCGGTGGCATAGTGCTTCGGGCCGAGAACCGCCGCCTGCTGCGCGAACACTCGATCGTCGTATGGCTCCGGGCGAGTGTTGAGACGCTTGTGGCGCGCAATGGAACCGGGGCCGGGAGACCGATGCTGGCCGGCGATCCCGCCGCTCGAATCAAGACTCTGGTCCTCGAACGGGCAAATCTCTACGCCGAGGCCGCAGATATCGTCATCGACGTCGATGAACTCTCGGTCCCACAAACGGTCGAATGCGTTCGTGCCGCGGTGCGCTCACTTTTGCCGACCCACTGGGCCAGCTGAGCCGAATTCTGCGCGCCGCGAACACGGGATGCACCGAAAGCCTCACAACTTCCTGACAAAATCCTCAGGCCTGAGAGAAACGCTCAGGGCCGAGGAGAAATCATGCGTCGTTGGAAGTCTGTTTGTGTTGTTGGCCCCGCGCTGTTGACCGCATGGGTGCTCCTGCCGTTTTCCAATCCGACGGCTCGGGCCACGTCGACGACGGGGAAGGCTCCCGTGACAACGCGTCCGTCGGCGAGCTATGAGCGCCTCGCTGCGCCCAAACAGAACGCGGCGCTGACCGTGGTCTTTGCGTCGCCGACGGGAGAGTTGCGTACGCTCGGCGATTCCACCGAGCTGAGATGGCTTTTCGATCGGCCCGTCGTCGACCTGACAGCCGAAGATCGGGGCCTCGATCCGGCGTCGTACGTTTCGATTCAACCGCCCGTGGCCGGATCGTTTCGGTGGGCCTCGACACGCATGTTGATCTTCACGCCGTTGAGGGCGTTGCCCCGTTCGACGAAGATCCAAGCGACACTCGCCGGGTTGAAGGCGCTCGATGGCACGACGATGACCAGCCCGCACGTGTTGGCTTTCACGACGCCCACCGTTTCGTGTGAGTCGCGAGGAATGGAAGGTCCGAACTTTCTCGTGTACTGCGACCAACCCATCGATGCTGCGTCGATGGCGTCGATGACGAAGGTCGTGGTTCGCAGGGTCAACGTTTCCGCGAAACGCTACGAACCGAGCACGAACGACCTCGGCCTGATGCGTGCGGCGAACGCAACAGGAGTTGCCACACTCACGAAGTACCTTGCCAGCGCATCCGCTCGACCAGAGGTTCTCGCGTCGATTTCGCCGAGGCTGCTGTCCCCCAATCCCACACCGTGTTCCGACAGCTCCGTCGATCTCTGCTACCGGTTGTCCGTCACGCAAACCCCGCTCGACGGTGTGGCCCGCCTCGAATTCGGTGCAGGGATCAAGAGCAACGAAGGCTCCGTGCTTTCCAAGGCACAACGCTCTGGGCGACTCCCGACGTTTCGCACGCCGTTGATCGTGACCCGCGGTTGTCGGGTCGGCTGCAACCCTTCTCAGTCATGGAGCCTGGTGAGCATCGGGTTCAGTCCCAGGCCCGATTCGGCGGACGGCAAGGTCCGAGTAAAAGACATCACGGCGGGTGTCACGAAACCCGTTCAAATATATGCGCCTTTCGAAAATCTCGACGGAGGAACCATTTCATCCTCATGGGAGTCACCGCTCGAACTTCGATGGGCATCCCTCGAACCTATGCATACCTATCAAATCGAAATCGATCCCGATGTGATCGATTCGAGTTCAGGACTCGCGCTCGGGTACAAGTCGATCACGACGGTGTCGTTCGGGCGATTCGACGGCTATGCCAACGTTCGGTCGGGCGAGCGAATCCTTGCCATCGATTCGGCGGGCGTGCGGCTTCGATCGCGCAACGTGATGGAGGTCGATCGCGTGGAGCGCAAGCTCACCGCCGACGACATCGTCGACGTCGTTCGTTCCTACGCCGGCTTTCCGAAGGCGAAGCCGTTGGACCTGAACAAGGAAGCCGCAATCGTCACGAAACTGAATGGGGCCGCCGATACCGACGTGAACCAGGTCCTGCCCGCAGGAAAGAAGGGTGAGACCGGCGTGTATCTGGTCGCGGCGCGTCCACGCACCTACCGCGTCAACAGCCGCTTCAACCGTGACGGTGAGCCGTGGACGAAAGCAGACTCCGCCGAGTTGAATCGGCGAAGCGTGGCAGCCACGAAGGCAGGCGAAGGTACCGGTGTCGACGGGTTCGGGTGGGGGAGCGCGCTCGTGCAACGAACGAACCTCGGAATCACGCTGAAGTCGTCGCCGGCCAACGTGTTCGTCGCCGTGACCGCACTTGACTCGGGTCGCGCCGTTTCGGGGGCAACCGTCCGGCTCTACGCCGGTGCAAGTAGCAAGGCGTTCTTCGTTGGGAAGACGTCCGCCGACGGCTTCGTGACCGCTCCCGGTAAAACCTTGAAGGACTGCGAGGTCTGTGAGGTGGTCGCGGTGGTCGAAACCAAGGGAGACCTGGCCTATGCCCAGTCGCGGTGGCGTTCGTGGGGCGACGATGCGCCGTACTACGAGGACGACAACGCAGATGTCGTGAAGAAGACACCGTTAGATCGCGAATGGCCGATCGAACGTGGCGAACTGCGCAACGGGTCGCTGTTCGCCGAGCGGGGCGTGTACAAGTTAGGAGAGGAGGCCCACCTCAAAGGGGTCATGCGCACGGAGACACCGGCGGGCCTCGCGTTTCCTGCGAAGGGTGCCACGTTGGAGTTGCAGGTGACCGATCCGCAGGGCCTCATGATCGCGAAGAAGAACGTGGAGCTCAGCGATCGGGGCTCGTTCGAAACGACCGTGAAGATTCCTCTGTCGGGCGCGCAGGGTACTTACTACGTCACCGCGGGACCCGCCTCAACGTCGATGCTGGTGGCGGCCTATCGCAAACCGGACTTCGTCGTCGACGTGACGCCGACGACGCCGGAGGTCGTGCGCGGTGATCGACTGCGTGCCGACGCCGATGGCCGATACCTGTTCGGTGCGCCCATGGCCGGTGCCGACGCGTCGTTGACCGCTCGCTGGACGTACGGCACCGGTCCGCGAATCACACAGCGCGAACTATCGGACTTCACCTTCGATTTCGTGTGCGTCGACAGTGAGTTGTCTCCCTGCGGAGAGAATCTTTCCGGGGAAGTGTTCGTCACCAACGATTCCACACTCGACAACGTCGGACACGTGTCGATTTCGAAGCAGGTCCCGATCAGCAAGGCTCGTTCGCGCGCATATGAAATCGAGGTCGAGTCCACGGTGAAGGACGTCAGCCGTCAGGCCTTCTCCGACCGGACAAGCATTACGGTGCACCCGGGGGAGTACTACTTCGGGGTTCGCACTAAAGGTGTGGCCGAGGCGAACAAGCCAATGAAGGTCGACATCGTGTCGGTGAAGCCCGACGGTACGCCGGTCGTCGGCAAGAAGGCAACCGTCGAACTCATCCTCTGGGAATGGAAGTACGTCAATCGTCAAAACGAAGACGGTTCCGTTTCCGAGATCGGTACTCGCGAGGTGAAGACGATCACGACCCAACCGATCACGACCCAAGCGAAACCTGTTTCGGTGAACCTCCTCCCGCCGAAATCGGGATACTACGAAATTCGTGTCTACGGAGCCGACCCTCGTGGAAACTGGGTCGAATCGGGCACGACGCTTTACGCTTCGGGGCCGGGCTATCAGGCATGGGAAGGCGCCGGTGAAGAACCGACGGTGTCCCTCGTAACCGATAAGACCTCATATCAACCCGGCGATCGCGCAGTGATCCTGGTCAAGTCACCTTGGGAGAAGGCCGAGGGCATGTTGACGATCGAGCGCGCAGGAGTTGTCGCGTCCAAGCGCATCTCACTTCCGTCGTCGGCGAGCACCGTAGAAGTGCCCATCGACAAAGCATCGGCACCGAATATTTACGTGACGGTGACGTTGTTCGGTGCATTGCCCAAGGACCCGAAACAGCGAGCCATCGCAAACGGCAAGCCACAGGTCTTATCGGTGACCGAGTCTCTCTCGGTTCCACCGACGACCCGCACGTTGCAGGTCAAGGCATCGACGTCGCAATCGTCGTTCCTTCCCGGCGAAAGCACCAAGGTCGATGTGGAGATCAAGGATGCGAAGGATGTTGCTTCGCCTGCTGAGGTGACGCTTTGGGCGGTCGACGAAGGCGTGTTACGTCTCACCGGCTATACCGAACCAGACCTGTTGAGCACCTTTTATTCGGAGCGTCAGCTCCAGGTGAACACCGCCGACTCCCGTATGCGCCTTCAGTCGATATCGGACGATGACAAGGGCGACGAAAGTGGCGGAGATGTCGTCGACGGCGGCGGTGGGGGAAGCTCAGCAGTCGGCGAGGGAATTCGCAAGGACTTCCGTACCCTGGCCGTATGGGCCGGTGCGGTCGACGTGCCGTCGTCCGGAAAAGCGTCGGTCGACGTGAAGCTCCCGGAGTCGCTGACGGCCTATCGAATCATTGCCGTCGCGGCGTCCGATGTCGACCAGTTCGGCGTCGCGAAGTCCACGGTCGAAGTTCGTAAGCCGTTGATGCTGCAACCGGCGTTGCCGAGATTCGTGAACGTGGGCGACACGTTCGAGGCCGGCGTCGTGGTATTCAATCGAACGGGCACGACCGGGCCGGTAACAGTGCGAGTGGCACTTTCCGACGACAGTCTGGCGCTGAGCGGTCCAGCCGAGATCACGGTCGCGTCGGTGAGCGACAAACCGGTCGAAGTTCGCTTTCCGTTCCGTGCCACCAAGACTGGCCGGGGAAACCTCGTGTTCTCCGGCGGCGTCAACGGAGCGACGTCCGGCGAGACCTCCGACAAGGTCGCCGGCTCATTCCCCGTGACCGTCACCCAACGACTTGCGGTTGTCGCAACGAGCGGAACGGTCGCGGCAACCTCGGCCGGAAGTGTTTCTCCGACCGAACGAGTCTCGACGCCGCCCGATGCCCTTCCCGGACTCGGGGGGCTCGATGTTTCGGTTTCGACATCGAGTCTTGCCGGGTTGCAGAACTCGATCAGAGATCTTGTCGAGTATCCGTACGGGTGTCTGGAGCAGCGGACCTCGCGGATCCGCGTGCTGTTGAAGCTGGCCCAACTCGACGAACAGTTCGCTCTTCCCGGCGTTCCGAAAAATCTGAAGTCGGTCGTGGCTCGCGAGCTGCGCCTGCTTCGACCGTTCCAGACGTCCGTTGGGGGCCTTTCGTACTGGCCCGGCACCGATGCGGTGGATCCGTACCTCAGCGCACGTACGCTTGTGCTACTTCGTGATGCGAAAGCGGCAAAGATAAGCGTGCCGGCGGGAATGATTCGTGGGCTTACGAAATCACTCCAGGCGAGCGTCGGCTTCGTCGCCAGCGACGATGAGTTCGCTTCCGAGGAAGGGTATGACCTCGGTCCCGTTCGTGCCCTCGTGGCGTACGTGCTCGCCCGGGAAGGGAAGCCGGAGACGGCCTCGGTCGACGCGCTCTATACGGACCGCTACCAGCTGCCCTTCGAAGAACAGGTGTACCTGCTTCGCGCCATGCTCGAAGCCGGCGAGGTCAGCGACCGGACCACCACGCTGTTCTCCGATTTGCTCGCATCGGTGCGTATCGAAAACGACCGCGCATTCGTACAATCTGGGCTCGACTATGACGGCTCGCCCGGTCTGTCGTATTTGGTTTCGAGCACATCGGGCCGATCGGTTCGTGACACGTCGCTGCTCCTGTCGTTGCTGAGCAGAGTCGACGCGAAGCATCCGCTGATCCCGAAGATGGCAACGTGGCTTGTTGGGGCTCGGACCCGCGGCACGTGGGGGAATACGCTGGAGAGCGGCGAAGCGCTCGACGCACTGGTGCAGGTTGCGTCCACAACGGAAGCGCAGGCACCGAAGCTCGCCACGGTCATCACCCTCGGCACGAAGACGTTGGTCGACCAGTCGTTCAACGGGCGATCGCTTGAGGTGCGTTCGAATTCCACTCCCATCAAAGACGCCGCAGCGGCCGGCAAGGACTTCGTGGTGAAAGCGATCGGTACCGGTTCGCTGAACTGGTCAGCGCGCTTACGGTACGCGGTTCCGGCTCAACGTCTGCTCGCTATCGATCAGGGCTTCACCATCGAACGCTCCTACGCGCTGTTCGACCCCGTCGCCGCTCGTGCCGCCGAGAGTGTGAAGAAGCCGACGGGCCGATCGTCGGCATCGTCGGCATCGGCGACGTCCTTCGCCGCCGGTGATCTTGTCCGGGTAACCCTGCGGGTGTCGTCGCCGCAACAACGTTCGAACGTGGCCATTGAAGACTTGTTGCCTGCCGGGTTCGAGGCGTTGAATGCCCAGCTGACCACGACCTCGTCGGAAGAGTTGCGAGGCGAAGATTCTGACGGTGAGCCCAGCGCGGCTCCGAGGTCGCCGTGGCAGGCTGGCGTCGATCACACCGAGATTCGCGACGATCGTGTGCTGCTGTTTGCCACGTGGCTCGAACCGGGTTCGTTCGTCTACACCTACGTCGCCCGGGCCACGGCACCGGGTACCTTCGTGGCACCTCCGGCCCAGGTCGAGGAGATGTATCGCAGCGAGGTCATGGGTCGAACCAAGGCGACAACGGTCAAGATTTCCCCGCCAAAGGCGGCGGCGTAGCGTCGAGTACCGATGGGTCGCCCGCGCACAGACAGACGGTTCCCGTGGCTGCGTCGCCTCTGTCTGTTCGGCGCGTTCACGGTCGCTGCGTTTTGTGTGTGGGCGTACTTCGGTCCTCTCCCGGACGAGGTCGAAGCGTCAGCGTCGAAGTCGACCACTCTGGTACTCCTTGATCGCCGGAATCGTCCGCTCGACCCGACGTCGTCTCGTGTGGCTCGCGACGCGCGCCGGGCGGCGTCGGAGCTCAGACGGCTCCCGTCGCTCGTGGCTCGCGGCTCGAAGTTGGCCAGAGCGACGATCGTTGCCGAGGATGAGCGATTCGCCAGCCATCCCGGTGTCGATCTGGTCGCCATCGGCCGCGCCGGGCTCGCTGATGTTCGGGCCCGGTCAATGGTGCAGGGCGGCTCGACGCTCACACAGCAGTTGGTGAAACTTCGAATGGGCCGAACGGGTCGCAGTGGCGGATTTGGAACAAAAGCGAGCGAGGCGTTGTATGCGGTCCGGCTCGACCGCAAGCTGAGCAAGGAACAGATTCTGTCGGCCTTCCTCGCCGAGGCGCCCTACGGTGGGCGGGTCGTCGGCGCCGAAGATGGCGCTCGGGTCTACTTCGACACGACCGTTTCGCAGCTGTCGTGGGCGCAGGCTGCGTACCTTGCGGCGCTGCCTCAGCGGCCCACGCGTTTTAACCCCATGCGGGACCCGAATGCGGCGCTCAATCGTCAGCGATGGATTCTCCGACGATTGCGATCGAGCGGGGCAATTGATACGCCTACGTACGAAAAAGCGCGCCGTGAGTTGATCTTGGTGTCGATCCGCGAGTCGGGGGCATCACCGGCGCCGCATGTCGTGGACATGTTGCGATCCAATCCGAAATGGGCGACACACGTCGACCACGCGAATGGGTTCGCGTTCATGAGGACTTCTCTCGATCTTGATCTGCAGCGAAGGGTGCAGGGCATCGCTCGACGCCGACGGGCACTGCTCGCGTCGAACTCGGTGAGCAACGTATCGGTTGTCATCTTGGACAACAGGACCGGTGCGGTTCGGGCATGGGAGGGAAGCGGCGGCTACACCGACATTGACAACGGCGGAATGATCAACGGCCCGCTGCAACGACGACAAACGGGATCGACGATCAAACCCTTCATCTACGGAGTCGCCTTCGACGCCGGACGAACGCCCGGCGACATGATCGATGATGCGCCGTTCGTTCGACCGGGATTCGCCGACGATTTTCGACCGGAGAACTATGACCGTAAATTTCGCGGCCTGGTGTCTCTGCGCATGGCACTTGCCTCGTCGATCAACGTGCCGGCGGTGAAGCTCCTTGCCGAAGTTGGTCCGCATGCGCTTCTCGATTCGCTCACAGCAGGGGGAGTGGAGATCGACGGGGGCGTAGAGCGCCATGGTCTGTCGTTGGCCCTGGGGGCGGGCGAAATGAACCTGCTCGACCTCACCCGTTCGTATGCGGCCATTGCCCGGGAAGGTCGGTCCGTGGAGGCGACCCTCAGTGAGTCAGCGTCGCTCGCAGTGTCCGATGAACCATCTTCTGACGACGCCGATCTGGGTGACCTTGGGGACCCCGTGGACGACGACACGCGATCCACGCAGGGTCGGATCATGTCCGCCGGCGCGGCGTTTCTCGTGGCCGAGGTGTTGAGCGACAACGAAGCACGGGCTCCGGCGTTCGGACGCGACAGCGTGCTGCGCTTTCCGTTTCCGGTCGCTGCGAAAACGGGGACATCGCAGAACTACCACGACAACTGGGTGGTCGGGTTCACGAAAGACTTCACCGTCGGCGTGTGGGTCGGCAACTTTGATCGCACGTCGCTTCGCGACGCCAGCGGGATCACCGGTGCAGGACCGCTCTTCCACGACGTGATGCTTGCCGCCCATGATTCGCTTACGCCGAAGGACAGCGTCGATCGTCCTGAGCTGGTGATGCCACAACCGGAAACGGTCGAGGAGTACCAGGTCTGCGCGTCGGCGGCCTGCGATACTATGCGCACGGACTATCGCTGGGTCGCACCTCGATCGGCGGCGACGGAGCAAGATCGCAGTGGGGCCGGATCGCGCCCGACGAATCCGGCCATCGCCTTTGCGCTCACCGAACCGAAACGCGGCGCCAAGTACCTCATCGATCCCTCGATCCCCGTCGACCGACAAGCCCTTCGGTTTCGAGCGACCGGCGGCGTTGCTCCGTACCGGTTCACCATTCGTCCTCTGGATGGGCCTCCCGGAGGGCAACCGGTGCCCGACAGCCGATGGACGCTGGAGGCCGGCGAGTTCGAAGTGTGCGCGTCGGATGCGTTCGCTCGGCGGCAGTGCACGCGGATCGTCGTTCGGTGATCGTGCGGTCGGGTGCCTTCTCGGGCGCTCTCGCGCTTGGCGTTGCCGTCGCCGTCTTGTCGGCCTCGGCCTCGGCCTCGGCCTCGGCGACGGCAAACGTCGCTCAGCCGACCGCATCGATCACATCGCCCGGCCTCAGCCGCGAACAGATTGCCCGTGATGCCCTGGCGACGATCATGCGTGAGGACCAGCGCTTCGGGGCGTTCATCGCCAGAAACGAAGACGCAGTCGCGATCGCTCGACAACGCGATGGTGAGTTCGGCGAAACCACGAGTGGGGTGCTCGATCGACGGACGATTGCGATCAAGGCGAACATCGACCTTGCGACGCTGCCGGCAAGCGCCGGGGTGCGTCACACGAACCGCAGCCCATCGCGTCCGGTAGTCGATGCTTTCGTTGTGCGTCAGATACTTGAGGCCGGCGGCATCATCGTGGGGGCGACGAACATGGATTCGTGGGCCCGGGGCACCCGCTCGGTCAGCGAGTTTGGCTCCACGGGCAACGCGTTCGACCCCAACCGTTCTCCGCTGGGTTCGAGCGGGGGGAGTGCCGTCGCCGTTGCGACGGGGATGGTCGACATCGCACTTGGTACAGATACCTGCGGTTCGATTCGCTATCCGGCGTCGGCGAATGGCATATTCGGATTGCGGCCGACGAAAGGCGCGGTGAGCCGGCATGGCGTCGTTCCCCTCTCGCCGACCCAAGACGTCGTGGGACCGTTGGCCCGCAACGTCGACGATCTTCAGCTGCTGTTCGACGTCATCTCGCAACCCGACGCCCTCGATCCTTTGACTCTTGGGGCAAGGCAAGCTCCTGCGCGCGAGCGAAGTCGTCGGATCGGTGTGTTCGGGGGATTCGGCAGGGTGGATCGCGGGGCCGGCTCTCCGGTCGGCATTCTTCGTGCCAACGGATACGTCGTTGTGGATATCGGATCTACGGGTCTGGTTGGTGCGTCCGTCATCGACGACGAGTTCGAGAGGGCGCGTTCGCTCTGGCGTCGAGGTGAAGTTCCGTGGACGTTGCCCAAGAACGCAGCGTACGCCTCCAGGCTAACTTCGCAAGCGCGCTTACGAACTCGAATTCTCGAGCTTCTCGACAAGCAGAACCTCGACGCAATTGCCTACCCGACCACGATCGCTTCTCCGGGACGCCGAGGGGCGAAGCAGATCACCGGGAACTGCTGGTTGTCCGCCAACAGTGGTCTCCCCGCGCTGGCCGTTCCCGGTCCATTGGCGAACGGCTTTCCGCAAATCGGCATCGACCTGCTCGGTCGCGCATTCGATGAGGACACGTTGTTTCGAGTGGCGAGCGACGCGTCGTAGCGATGGTCAACGCGCAGCAATCTGACCCAGAGCTGTTGCCCCGGAAGCGATCACCATTGCGGCGATAGCCAGCATTCGTGCGCGAGTTCGCCACGACTCCACCGTGCGAACACGGTTGGCCATCTCGACGCCGGTGGGATTGCGCCACGCCAACGCGTACATGGTGGCGAATCTCGATGCGGCGAACACGACGCCGCTCACGACGCTCCATCGCACCGATGCCATCGCGGCGAGGACGACGCCCGTCCACCAAAACCAGGAGGACAGAATGGTTGCCGGTCCAACGCCCATGCGAAGGCCGTAGCGCGCAGCGGCCGCAACCGGACCATAGCGGTGCCCCCACCACTGGGGAACCTGGCGATGAATCGCCAAGGTCCGCACGCCGAGCACTTCGAGGGCCAGGGTGATACCCAAAACGACCCATTGGGTGCCGAGCCGAAGCGATTCGGGCAGCGTCGCTTCGATCACCAGGGCAAGAACGGCACTGAGCGCTACTGCAGGAATAGTAAGCGTGGTGAGCAACACGACCGCAGTGAGGAACTTTCCTGGCCCTCGCACGGAAGGCAGAACGGTCTCGGCGACCGAGAGGCCTCAAGGTGACCAGAGCGAGCGCAGTCCGGCGAGGAACGACGCAAGCACGGCGACGGCCGCAAGGGCGCTCATTTCTTTGTCGTGGGTGGCGTTTTTTTGGTCGTTGTGGGGGTCGTGTTCGGGCGGGGTTTCGAGGAGTTCGGCGTGGTTCCGGCTGCCGGTGCGGCTCCGGGTACCGTCGACGCCGGGCGCAACGGAGCGAGGGTCGTCGCCGATGCGGGCGGCAACGTGGTGGTCGTGGTGCCGGGGGGCCACGAGGTCGGAGGAGGCATCGCGACGGTCGGTACGGGATAGCGGTCCTCGATGCGAGATCGGCGCACGGGCTTTCCCGCACCGATTTGAGGGGGGAGCGCTCCGGACACCCGGGCCTTCCCGATCACCTGCTCCTCGATCGGCTGGGCGTACACGGGAAGACCGTCTCCGCCACCACCGGCGAGGTGTTGGGCGTCGAACCCGTTCAGTGCCGATTGCAGGAGGTAGATGTTCGCGTTGTCGAATGCTCCTGGCGCAGCGACGCACACTTCGCCTCGCGAGAAGCGTCGGCGTCGGGTGCCGATCCATTCACGTAATTCGTCGGTGACAACGCCGGTATCGTGCACGAGCACGATGTTGTTCGCAGCAACGACGTACCCGAATCCGCCGGTGACGGTTGCCGCTATACCGAGGCTCAAGGCACCGGTGTCGCGTTCGATGACTCGGTCGGCCAGGGCTCGTGAGATGAAGGCCGGTGTGCCCTTGGTGAAGGCTGCCGCTTCGGGGAAGACTCCGTGCAACGAGGTGCCGACTGACGTGATCGTAAGTTTGCTTGACAATTCGGCGGCAAAAGCACGGGCGGCATCGGCACCGACGAGCACGGGGGCCCGCAAACCGCGGGCGAAGGCGGCAGCGGCCGGTGCGATCGACGCGGCCTCGCCATCGGTTCCGATGACCACGATCTCGAGGCGCAGAGTACGCGCATACAGCCATCGTGCGACTTCCAGGGAAGCGCCTGCAAAGTCGCCGGGCGCCGAGGATGGGGCCACATTCTCCACGGTGACTCCACCAACCGTAAGTCCACCTATTGCTTCGAGAACTGCCGGAGCCAGGCCGGGCGCAGCGACCACAACCCGTTTTGCCCCGAGTCGGGAGATCTCGGCCGTTACCTCGGCGGCGAGGGCGTCGGCCGTAATCCCAAGAATCGGTGCATTGAGCTCGCCAGCCACCGGCACTGCGAGAATGCTCGCCAGCGTTTCACTGGCGTTCGCCACCACAACCGTATCGGCCGCGGGACGCAGCAACGATCGCTCGACTCCGGCCGACACCGGGTTCTTGCTCGCCCATCGGTCGAGTGGCACCGACTGAACCCGAGGATCTTCGAGACAGCTCTCGACGATGCAGTACACGGACGATCCGGTGGGACAGTACCCCTGGACGTTCGGCCAGCCCGTCAGGCAACAATCGCAGATCTTCTTCAAACCGCCGTTGGCGCAGCAGCCGGGCGACGCGTACCAGCAGTACCCCCAGAATCCTGGCGTCTGGCAGTCATACGTTGGACACTTCGGGGAGACGCCCGACTGCCCGCACACCCGGGCCTGTGCCTGACTGGCCAATACTGCGGTGATCGTGCTTCCGGCGGCCGTGACAACCGCAAGGCGGCCAGCGTTCGCGAGAAACGAGCGACGCGTCGTTCGTTTCGCCGTCCAACGGGCCATCGACTCCGTCAGTCGATCGAGGGTACTCATGCGTTCCTTAGATTGTCGTTGTGGGCGTGTTCGGTGATTTCGGTTGTCGTAGCAAGAGACTCCGTGATGAGTTGTTCGATTTGTTCGACGCTGTTGGCAACACCACGTCCACGGACGATGCCATCGCGATCGACGGTGACAACGTAAGGCGTTGATCGAACCGTGAACGCGGCAAAGGTCGCCGCCTGATCCTGGGCATCCACCGTCTCGAATCGAAGGTCGCGGTACTGGCGTTTGAGCGCTTCGATGCTCGGTTTCAGTTCGCGGCAGATGGTGCACGTCGTCGAGGTGAAGAGGACAGTGGTGAGTGGAGCGGCCATCCACTCGAGCCCAACGGGCGGCGCGATCGAATTCAGTTCGGGGCCCTCACCGGCGAAGTGCGTCCCGAGTGGTGCTAAGCGCGCATGCAACACCCCGATCTGGCGGAGCAGGGCAACGACGGTGACACCGAGAACCACAACCGTGATCCACAAGATGACGTAGGACAGGGTCCAGAGACCGTTCTTCACGAGCGATCACCCAAACCATCAAGACGTTGCCCGAACACCGATCCCACGTCGTCGCCGAGTCGTACGAGGGCGACGATCAGCATGGCCGCGATGGCGCCCGATCCGACTGCCACCATCGCCGGGAGCGTTGGTTTCGAAAGCGTCCCCGACGCGGTGCCGGCAACGATGGTGAGGACCAACAGGAACAGATTTCGGATCATGGTGTCGATGCCGACGCGTCGCTGGTCGGTGCCGCCGAAGCACCCGCATCGCACGGCAACACCTCGACGAAGCGATCGGATCACGACGATGCTGAACAGCACCAGCAAACCTGCGGCGAGGACCGCCCCGATCCGGGGAGTCACCAGGATTGCCAGGCCGGTGGCGATCTCCACCGGGGCGAGCACCACCGAAACAACCGTCGGGAGACCGAACGCCGCAACTGCGGCACGGGTAGACGATCTACTCCGCAGTTTTGCAGAGGCAGCGACGAGGAAAATGGCCGCCGCAAGCAGGGCAGCGGGGGAAGCGAGTTCGGTGAGCACGACGTCGTCAAAGGTACCGCTGTGCGCGCCCCAAGTGGGAACAGAGAGGCAGAATAGGGACGTGAAAATGGTCTCGGTGCAATTGGGGGAGGGGCGGGCGTACGACGTCCACGTCGGTGTTGGGACACGAGAGGCCCTGGCCGACATCGTGAGAACGGTGGTCCCCAAGGCCAAACGGGCGGCCGTCGTGACCCAGCAGTCGATCGTGGACGCCTGTCCGAGCGTAAGTTCGTTGGACCCAGGTATCGAACACCGGCGCTTTCTCGTCGGCCCGGGCGAGAAGGAAAAGAACCTCTCCACCATCGAAATGCTGTGCCGTGAATGGGCCACCTGGGGTATGAACCGAAACGACGTGGTCATTGCGGTGGGCGGCGGAATGGTGACCGATGTCGGTGGGTTCGCAGCATCGTGTTACCACCGCGGGATTTCCGTGATCTACGTCTCGACAACGCTCCTGGGAATGATCGACGCAGCAATCGGCGGCAAGACCGGCGTGAACCTGCCCGAGGGCAAGAACCTGGTGGGTGCATATTGGCAGCCCAGTGCGGTCCTGTGTGATCTGTCGTTTCTCGAAACTATGCCCCCGCGGGAGCGACGAAGCGGTCTGGGGGAGATGGCGAAGTACCACTTCTTGGACGCAACGGTGGGCGCCGACTCCTTCAGCGATCTTTCGCTGGAGGATCGGGTGGCCCGATGCGTGGAGATCAAGGCCAAGGTCGTCGCCGCCGACGAACGCGAGGGTGGTGTGCGGGCCACGTTGAACTACGGACACACCCTGGCTCATGCGCTCGAGATTGCCGGCGAGTTCGAAGTGATGCACGGCGAGGCGGTGGCAATCGGCCTGTTGTACGTCGCGGAGGTTGCTCATCGACTGGGGCGAATTTCGTCGGAACGAGTCGACGAGCATCGACGCGTGGTCGCCGGGTATGACCTGTCGATGACAATCCCGGCGAGTATCGCGGCATCGAACGAGGAACTCGTTGCCCTTATGGGGCGCGACAAGAAGGCGCTCGATGGGTTGACCTTCGTGCTCGATGGTCCGAGAGGCGTCGAGCAGGTCACCGGTATCGACCCCGCGCTGTTGCTCGACTCCTTCGCTGCGGTTCGCTGATTATGCCCGTGTCTCGAGTCGCGCACGTGAAAGGCTGATCTCGTGACGATCATCTTGTTTGTGTCGGGTCCCAACCTGAACCTCCTCGGTACCCGTCAACCGGAGGTTTATGGAACCGCAACGCTCGAGGACCACATCGGACGAGCACGTACGATCGCGGAGGGTCGCGGTCTTACGCTCGAACATCGACAATCGAACAGTGAAGGTGAACTCGTCAATGCCGTGCACGAGGCTCGCGGCCGGGTCGGCGCGATTGTCATCAATGCTGGTGCGTTGACCCACTATTCGTGGGCCCTCCACGACGCTCTCGCGGCGTTCGACGGTGTGAAGATCGAGCTTCACCTGTCGAACACGCATGCCCGGGAGAGTTGGCGCCACACGAGCGTCATTGGTCCCGTCGTGCACGGCTCGCTTCAGGGTTTTGGCGGCCACGGTTACGACTTGGCCGTGGAGGCCGCGGCTCGCTTGCTCGGCGTGGCGCCAGGCGCAGAATCATGAGCGCGCCTACTTCTTTGCCGGTCGCCGAAGCGGTCGCCAAAGGACACGCGTTCGACGTCGCCATCGATCAACTGGATGTGAGCGAACGGGTCGTCGCCGCGCGTCGTGCCCTACTCGGCGAAGCCGCGAAACCCGAAGGCTGTGACGCACTCCTGGTCACCAATCTGTTGAACATCCGTGCGCTTACGGGTTTCGCCGGATCGGCGGCGAAAGTGTTGTTGTTTACCGATCGGATGATCCTGGTCACCGATGGTCGGTACGGCGAACGTGCTGCCGACGAGTTACGCGATGCCCATTGCGACGCCCAGATCCAGGTCGAGCTATCGGTGCGAGCCCAGAACGAGTTCATCGCATCAGAGTTGCGAGGCGCTGGCACCGTCAGGCTGGGCCTCGAGTCCACGCACATCACGTGGGCGGAGCTCAGCAGCTACGACGAAGTCTTCGAAGCGCAGTTGGTGCCCACGAAGGATGTGATCGAAAACCTCCGGCGAACCAAGACGGCTGCGGAGCTACAGCGTCTGGCGCGCGCAAGCGTGATTGCTGATCGAGCGTTCGAGGCAGTGTGGCCCCGACTCGGTGAGCGGCCGACGGAGCGAACCTTCGCGGCCATGCTCGAGCAGACGATGCGCGACCTGGGGGCGGACGGTTTGAGCTTTGCGTCGATTATTGCCAGCGGGCCGAACGGGAGTCGGCCGCACCACGAACCCGGCAGCCGTACCATCGAGAAGGGTGACTTGGTCATCTGCGACTTCGGGGCCCTTGTCGATGGCTACCACTCCGACACCACCCGCACCGTGTCGGTCGGGGAACCCTCGACCAACCAGCGTCGACATCTCGACGCCGTGCGCCAAACGCAGTCTGCGGGCGTCAAGATGGTTGCCCCTGGCGTGGCCGGAGTCGACGTCGACACAAAGTGTCGCGAGGTGCTCGGTGAGTTCGGCTGGAATGAGTACTTCACCACGGGCCTCGGCCACGGCAGCGGGCTGCAGATTCACGAGGAGCCCTTTCTCGGCCGGACCTCGACGAGCGTTTTGGCCGATGGCGACATCACCACGGTGGAGCCCGGCGTCTACATCCCCGGGGTTGCCGGAGTTCGTATCGAGGACTCGATGGTGGTGACCCCGGACGGCCCGCTCATGCTGACGCGTTTGCCGTACGAACTCGTCGCCTGAACTCAGTTGAAGGAGGGCCCGGTCGGGCGGGTAGACTTTCCAGGCTCGAATTGCCGTTGGTGTCAGCCATTGGCGCGTACGAAAAGGTTTCAAGGTCTCTATGCCTCCTGTGTCCACGTCCGACTTCAAAAATGGCATCACCCTCGATATCCCCGAGGGGCTCATGACGATCATCGATTTCCAGCACGTCAAGCCAGGAAAGGGTGGCGCGTTCGTTCGTACCAAGATGCGCAACATTCGTACCGGTGCGGTGATCGACCGAACGTACAACGCCGGCGAAAAGATGGAACAAGCGTTCATCGAACAACGCGAGATGCAGTACCTCTACAAGTCCGGCGACGACTTCGTGTTCATGGACAACAGTTCCTATGAGCAGCTCGAGGTGACGCCTACCCAATTGGGTGATGCCATCAACTACCTGAAGGAAAACGACAACGCGAACATGAAGTTCTTCGGCGACGAAATCGTCGGCGTGGAACTTCCGGCCGCCGTTGAACTTGTGATCACGCAATGTGACCCGGGGATTCAGGGTGACCGCGTCTCCGGGGCAAAGAAGCCAGCGACGCTGGAGACCGGACTCGTGATCCAGGTGCCGTTGTTCGTCAATCAGGGCGACAAGGTGAAGGTAGACACCCGCTCGGGTGATTACCTGACACGCGTGTGAGCCAATCTCCACCGACGTCTCGCAGCGACGCTCGTGAACGAGCGCTCGAACTTATTTACGAAGCGGAATGCAAGGAGGCGCGGATCAGCACGATTCTGTCCGCGCTTCCTCTGCAACCCGATCCTTTTGCCGTAGCGCTTGCCCTCGGCGTCGACGAACACTACGAAGAGTCCATCGAACTGCTCCGACAGTTCGCTCGGCCCGATTGGCCACCGGAGCGCATGCCCGTGATCGACCGCCTCGTGCTGTGCATCGCTATCGAGGAACTCGATCACCACCGCGATACTCCGCGCGCCGTCGTCATCGACGAAGCGGTGGAGTTGGCGAAGACCTTCTCGACCGAGGAGTCAGGCAAGTTCGTCAACGGCATGTTGACGTCGATCGCCGATCACCTCGGTCGCTAACGGGTGATGGAAATCCAACTTTGCGACCGTTTGCCAACCACATGTTGACTTGTCAAAAAAGGTGCGTGGCGGTCGGAAGGGAGGTTTTTCGAAAACCCTGTTAATCGTTCTTCGCGCTGCTCCCATGGGCTGCTCGGCGTAGCCGGTCCGCTACGGCCCATCCGAGCCCCAGTTCGTCCGGAACCACGACAACGAGAACATCGAGTCCAAGCGCGTCGGCTTCTCGTAAGCGCGCGTAGAGGATTGGCGCCAGCCCGTCGCCGTTGTAGGTGGTTGGCGACGCAAGCCGGGTCACGCCCTCGGGTGTCACCGTGGTGTGCGGAGCCAGCAGCCCGACCTGTGCCCCGGACGCGTGCAGCTCGACAGCAAGTGCTTCGGCCTGTTCGCCACTGCTGAGTCGCACACCGGCCTGCGGTGCATAGTGTGCGGGCAGCATCCCCGGCGCTCGTGAAGGCCCGTCCGCGATGCGTTTTACGGCGTGGCCGAGAACCGCCTCGATCTGCTCGGCAGAGATTCCCCCCGGACGCAAGATGGTGGCGACGTCGGACGTGAGATCGAGAATCGTCGACTCGACGCCGATGCGGCTCGGTCCACCGTCGAGAACAAGATCGCCTTCGATCATGAACGGAAGGAGTTCACGGGCGTCGGCCGCAGACGTGGGGCTCACCTTGCCGAATCGGTTCGCCGAAGGAGCAGCAATTCCGGAGCCCTTCGGGAGGAGCCCCAACACCGCCAATGCGACAGGATGGGCCGGAACCCGCAGCGCGACCGTGGGTAGGCCACCGGTGACCTCCGTGGGCACATCATGGTGTTTGGTGAGCACGAGGGTGAGTGGCCCGGGCCAGAATGCCGCGGCGAGGTCGTAGGCCACGTCGGGGATGTTGATCGCCCAACGGTCGATGACGGCGGCGCTCGACACGTGAACAATGAGCGGGTGGTCCACCGGGCGGCCTTTGGTGGCGAAGACCCGACGCACGGCGACCGGATCCGACGCAAGGGCACCGAGTCCGTAAACCGTTTCCGTCGGTATCACGACCAGGTGCCCTGCCTGAAGTGCACGGGCCGCGTCGCCCACCGGGCCCGCTGTTTTCTCCGCGAGGAGATCGAGTGTCATGACGATGGGCTGGGGTGAGGAGGGATGAGCGTGCCCGTACGTACGGTTCGGCTGAACCCGATAACCTCTGCGCGCATAGTAACCGGTGAGATGGGGCTCATATGCAGACACCGCGAGAACGATCTCCGTGGCTCCGCGCTCGCGCGCCCACTGCGCTGCCGCATCCAGAAGGGCCGTTCCAACGCCCTGCTCCCGATTGCTCGGTACCGCCAGCTTCATGAGCTCAACGCTCGCGTGCGCATCGGGCACGAGGACGACCGAGCCGACGGGCTCCCCACTCTGGTTCTGCGCGACGAGAGCGACCCCATCCGACAGGAGGCTTGTGGCATCCTCGAGGCTGAAGCGGTGTCCACTCGACCGAGGGTCAACCGTTCCGGTCCAGGCCCGATGGACGAGTTGGTGGATCAGCGCGGCGTCGGTCGACGGTGCGATCGAGATCACCTCGATGTCCTGCTTCGTCCAATCGACCAATGTGTGCGGATCACACGAAAAGGCTAGTGGCGCACGACCAATCACGAACGAAGAATGTGAAACCGCACGTGTTGGCCGGGTCGACACTGGGCGAGGACGTCGAGCCCGCGGCGGGTGACGACACCGACCACCGGGTATCCGCCTGTCGTGCCGCCGTCGGGACCAAGAACGATCGGCAGGCCATTCGGTGGAACCTGTACGGCCCCCGGAATCATGGCCTCGCTGGCCAAGTCTCCCGGGCGACGGTTGAGCGGAGTGCCGTCGAGCCGGATGCCGGTTCTATTGCTCGCGGCGTCGACCGTCCACGTGGCACGCGAGAGGACTTCGCCGGGGGCATCGGTCAGCAGCCAGTCTTCGCGAGGCCCGAGACGTAACGGCAGGAGAACTGGTTCCCCGATCGGTCGAACCGGAAGCGATTCGTACCATGGCTCCGTGGGGGCACTCTGTCCGATATGAAGATCGTCGCCATCAGCGATCGGTCGCGGCCCGATCTTGCCCAACGAGTCGAACGAGCAACTTCCCAACATCGATTGGTGCTCGAGTCCTCCGCGGAAGGAAAGATATGTGCGCAGTCCTTTCGTGGGTGGCCCGATGAGCACTCGGTCTCCCGCGCGGACGGCCACTGCAGCGTCGGTCGGCTCACGTCGCACGCGCCCATCAATGCCGATCACATCTACTGAGGCGTTCGTGCCGGTCGCGGCGATGACGATGCTGGTGACGGCTTCGAACTCGACTGGCCCGAGGAGAATCTCCAGCACGGCTGCCGATTCGAGATTTCCGACCAATCGGTTGGCGAGGCGAAACGACGTCCGGTCGAACGCGCCGGAACGTGCGACACCTTGGTTCCCGCGTCCGGCGCGGCCGATGTCTTGGACCGTCGTGAATGGGCCCGATCTCACAACCCGAAGTGATGCGCCGTCGGAGGTGTTGAGCTGTTCAGAGGGCATTGAACCGTACCTGGTCGCCGGTCATGAGTGCATTGGGCGGGTCCAACGTGGGATCGAACATTTCGAACTCCGTCGTGCCGAGGAGTCGCCACCCGCCCGGCGACGACATCGGATAGATCCCCGTGTAGCCGGCACCCATCGCCACGGAGCCCGCGGGCACCGACGTTCGAGGCGACGAAAGGCGAGGCACGACGATCTGCGGGTCCAGACCCTCGAGATAGGCAAAGCCGCGCGAGAAGCCCAGAAAGGCAACGGTGTACCGCCCGCCGCTATGGCGGGCGATCACCTCGTCGACGGACATACCGGTGAGTGTCGCAACATCGTCGAGGTCGATTCCGTCGTAGCGTACGTCGATGATATGTGTACGTATTGCACTGCTGGTTGACGGAAGAGCGGCGGGAGAACTCAACACCGATTCGACAAGTGACAGGAGCTCTGCGATCGAGCGGTCATTCGATTCGATGTAGATCGTTGTGGCACCGGGGACACACTCGTCGAAGGCCGGTGCTGCGCGGAGATAGCGATACGCAGACAGAACCTCCTCGCTTTTGGCAAACTCCAGCAAGACCCCGATCTCGCCGTAGCGACGCCAGCTGCAAGGTGCCATGACGACGAGCGAATCAGGCGAAGGGCTGAATCGTGAAGCCAGCCGCACACAACGCTTCACGCGTGGCGAGACCGTGAGCAACCGCGCCGGGCGTGTCTCCGTGCAAGCAGATCGATCGAAAACGTCCGCTCTCGGCGAGTCGCACCGCCTGCGCTGCAACTTCGTCGTGATCATGCAGCACCGAGCCAGGTTGGGTTCGCGGCATGAGCGTCATCCCGTCTTCGTTGTAGACGCGATCGGCGAAACCCTCACCATGAACGGTGGCGCGTGCTGCGTCGGCGACGTTGGCCGTGGCAAGCGAGGGTGCACCCAGGAAGGGAAGCGTTGCGTCGTAGGACTGGACTGCGCGTACCACCGCACTCGCTTGAACATGGTCGCTGTTCATGCGGTGATATAGCGCCCCGTGCGCTTTGACGTAGCGGACCTTGGTGCCGGCGCTTCGACAGATTCCGTCGAGTGCGGCCAGTTGATACAGCACGTCGGCTTCGAGCGCGTCTGCTTCTATGTCGATGGTGCGCCTCCCGAATCCGGCCAGGTCGAGATAACTCACATGCGCGCCTATGGTTACCCCGCGATCGGCCGCCTTGCACACGGTTTCACGAATGGTCTTCGCATCGCCGGCGTGAAATCCGCATGCGATGTTGGCGCTGGAAACGATCTCGAGCATTGCGACGTCGTCGCCCATACGCCAGTTTCCGTACGATTCGCCGAGGTCGGCATTGAGATCAATGGTTCGCGTCGGGGTGACCATACCGAAACTGTACGACGCCAGCGCCCCATCTGGTGACGTGCTCTACCAAGAGGCAGCGCACTTCGGCGGGATCATGGTGCGCCCCCTTGTTCCGGACGCTCTGATGCTGCGACGTCAGAGCATCGTCTGGTATTCGGGGTTCTTTTCGATGAACCGCGCGACGAACTCACACGAGGGAATCACGCGGCGGTCCTGCGCCCGAATCTGATCGAGCACATCACGAATCAACGCGGATGCGATGCCCTGGCCACCGAACTCGGGCTGGGTGACCGTGTGCGGCAGTTCGACGTAGTCACCGATAATTCGGTAGTCGGCGAAGCCGACGACGGTACCGTCGGGCCCGAGGCGAAGTTCGTACCGCTGGCTGCTCGGTTCGTCGATGACCTGGGCACCCTTCGCCGCGAGTGCAACGCATCGCGCAATGTCGAGTAGCTGACTCGAGACCTCGGCGCTGACGACGCCTTCGGGGTCGAACGCGCTTTGTACTGCAGGCACGGAGACGATGGGCTTGAGGAGCGTCGACCCGAGCGCGGGAAGGATGCGTTGGAGGTACTCGAGCCCCGGAGCGCCCCCACGTGGACCCGGCGATGCGGCAATGAGTCCGAACTTGCGTCCTCGCAATGCCCCGGAACCAAGCGGTCGACTGCACCAGTCGAGGAAGTCTTTGACGCCGCTGGGGAGGGATCCGTTGTAGGTCGGCGTTGCGATGAGGATGGCGTCGGCCGACGAAACCTTTGCCAGGAGCGCCGCGACCGCACCGGGGCGGAACTCGTCGGTATCGAAGTCCTCGTCGAAACGGGGCAGCTCTCGCAGATCGACCCGCTGGGTGTCGACACCAAGGCGCTGCAGTTCGGCCTCGCTGATCGACAACAACCGCGTGTGAAACGAATCCTTGCGAAGACTTCCGCTAACGGTAAGGACGAAGGGCATGAATACAGTCTGGTCTGAAACGCTCGTCCTGATAAACCAAAAGGTCGGCGTGCGGCCGACGAACTGGATCGCCTGTTGGACGTCGTTTCGGCGCAGCAGTCCTGACGCAGCGGCGCGCCTTGGTTACGCAGCGAGGAGTTCGGCGACGTTGCTCGACGAGCCCGCGACGTCGACGACAAAGACGTCACGAACAACGCCGTCGACGGTCTTCACCTCGGCCGAGATGACGTTCATGCCGAGGTCAGCAAAGCGTGCGGATATCGCCGAGAGCACGCCCTTTCGATCCTCGGTACTCAACACCACTAGGAAACGATCGAGTTTGGCGGTTCCCTCACCGGAAGAGCTGAGGAGTCGAACCTCACTGACCCAGTCGGCGGAGAACACCACGTCGCCACTCGGCCGCAGTGCCTCGTGCTCCAGCGAGTATTGGAGCGACTGGCCGATAAGCGCCCATTGAGGTTCGACCGACGTGGCCAGATTGGGGAGGACCCAAAGATGCTGGAGGGCGTGGCCGTCGGGCCAGGTGCCCACGCGGGCACGGGTGACGGTGAGGTCGAACGACGACAGCAGCGATGTGGTGATCGCCAGCAAACCGAGTCGGTCGGCGGCAACGACCGTGACCTGCCATTCCGAGGAGCCCTCGTCGGGTGGCTCTACCCGCACGCGCAGCTCGGCGGGACCGAGGGGACGCAGGAGCAGCGAAAGGTCACTCACCTGCTGCTCGATCGAGACGTCGGCCCACAACGGCGGGGCAGCCTCTGCGAGGAGCGAGACCCGGTCGGCGTCGAAACCCCGCGCCTGCGCCGCCTGGACGAGATCTGCGTTCGGTACACAACTCGGCCCCGAAACCACCGAATCTTGCCCTTCGGGGTCAGGTTGTGGACGCTTCGATGCGACGGGGGCCATTCACTACTGTAACCGCGGCAATGTTTCGTGGCCGTTTCGGCCATGTGCACGGTTCGCAACCGCTAACGAACGCTGACCTGCCCGTTGTCGACGTCGATGAATCGAGTGAGCGTGACCGCATCGCGCATCTGACGATCGTGTGTCACCAAGAGCAATGTTCCTTCGTAGCGATCGAGCGCTGCTTCAAGCTGCTCGATGGCAGGCAGGTCGAGGTGGTTCGTCGGCTCGTCGAGGACCAACAGGTTCACTCCCCGGGCTTGGAAGATCGCAAGTTGGGCCCGTGTCCGTTCACCCGGACTCAACTCCGATGCGGGTCGGGCAACGTCGTCGCTCCCGAGGCCGAACTTGGCCAACAACGTTCGCCGTTCGGGAACCATCATCGTTGGGAGCTCTCGCTCAGTGATCTTCATCAACGAGTCGTTGGTCTCGAAGAGCGTGCGACGCTGATCGAGCACGCCGATCTCAACCGAATGCCCGAGTTTGCTGGTGCCCGAGGTGGGCTCGAGCTCGCCCAGCAACAACGCAAGGAGGGTGGACTTGCCTGCGCCGTTCGGGCCGGCGATCGCGATGCGGTCGGCCCAGTGGACGTCCAAATCGATGGGGCCGAGTCGAAAACCGCCACGGTCGACGATCGCAGAACGCAGGCTGGCGACGAGTTCGCCGCTGCGGCCCGCGGCCGCAATCTCGTAGCGCAACTCCCACACCTTCCGGGGCTCGGGAACCTCGGCAAGTCGCTCGGCCGAACGTTCGAGTCGCCGTGCCTTGGCAGCTTGCTTTTCGCTCGACTCCGCGCGCTTCTTCGCTCCGATCTTGTCGTTGTCGGACTTCTTCTTGGCCGCCTTCACGCCTTCGTAGGTCCAGTTACGAACGGTCCTGGCCCTGGCAAGGAGGTCTCCGTGTGTTGCGTCGTAGTCTTCGAACGCTTCGCGGTCATGTCGTCGACGGAGTTCACGTTCCTCGAGATATGACCGATATCCTCCGGAGAAGGTCAGGGCGCGTCGCTCGATTGGGTCGAGCTCCACGATGTCGGTGGTGACCCGCTCGAGAAAGGCTCGGTCATGGCTTACGAGCACGACAGCATTTCTCTGTGCACGTATGAACTGTTCCAAGATGGCGAGCCCAGCGGCGTCGAGGTTGTTGGTCGGTTCGTCGAGACAGAACACGTCGAACCGTGCGAGGAGTAGGCATGCGAGTCCGAGACGTGCAGCCTGACCGCCGGAGAGTTCGCTGACGAGGTGGGTAGGTTCGGTTTGCAGTCCAACGTCGAACAGAGCAGCTTCAAAACGCGAGTCGAGATCGGCGCCGCCGAGTGATAACCAACGCTCCAGTGCGTCGGCATACTGTTGGTCGGCGCCGGCGGTTCCTCGGGCGAGGTCGTCGGCCGCACGGTCCATTTCCTGTTCGGCATCGCGAACTCCTGTCCTTCGACCCACGAAGTCGAGCACCGTCTCGTTCGCATCCGCTTCGCGTGCACCCTGGACCTCCTGGGGGAGATATCCGACAAGCGCCTGCGGGGGCGCAAAGGTGATGGACCCCACGGACACGGGGACGAGACCGGCAACCATCCGCAGCAGCGTCGTTTTACCGGCACCATTCGCACCCACCAGCCCGATGACGTGACCGGGCGCAATCGTGAGGTCGACGCCGGTGGCCAACACCAACGGGTCATGGCCAATCGTAAGTGCACGTAGGAGAATGGTCGCACTCATGGGATCGGCGAAAGGCTACCGGGCTTGCGCGTGGCAGGCCGACGAATTTGGCTCAGCGGGAGAGCCCTTCGAGGGCAAGTTGCGCAGCGCCGATGGCTCCGGCAAGGGGGCCGAGCCGGGCGCTGAGGATCGGAGGGATAGCGCGGTGATGTTGCGATCCGGCGAACTCGAGCGCAAGATGGCGACGAATGGGATCGATGAGCTCGGGCGCTTCCTCAGGAAGGCCGATGGCGCCACCACCCAACACGATCGTGTCGGGATCGAGCGTGAAAATGAGGTTGGTCAGACCGATGGCAACCCAGCGGGCAAAGGACTCCACGACCGCCGAGGCGGCGGGGCTCCCTTGGCGGAGAAGAGACCGCACGCCCGGTCCATCGAGATCGAGCCCGGACGCGCGTGCCAACCGCGCCAGCCCCGAACCCGAGGCATAGATCTCCCAGCACCCTCGACGTCCGCACACGCACTCCGGTCCTGACGCCTCGACCACCATGTGGCCAATCTCGCCGGAGAAACCGGCGGAACCGTAGAAGAGCTTGTCGTTCAAGACGACACCTCCACCGACGCCGGTGCCGAAGCCGACGTAGAGGAACGTCGTTGCGCTGCGATCAAAGGCATACTCACCCCACGCGGCGCAGGTGTTGTCGTTGGCCACCGTGACGGGCAGGTCGAGCGCCTCTTGTAGGAGCGACCGAAGCGGAAGCTCGGTGACGCCTGACAGGTGGGGTGCGAACCGCAAGACCCCGTCGGTGGTGATCAGGCCGGGAACGCCACATCCGACGGCACGCACGGGCTCCGGGGACTGCGTGATCAGTTCCCGGGCGCTCTCGACGAACGCACCAACCACATTGTCGGCACCGGCAGGAGTGGCGACGCGATTGGTAGCCACCACGACACCGTCGTCGTTGAGAAGGACACCGGCGCACTTCGTGCCACCCATATCGAGACCGACGCTAAACATCGTGCACTTCGCAAAGACTCAACATCGCTTCTCCCGTCCCCGGCTATACCGCTTGGCCGATGAGTCGGCCGATGATCGCAGTCACACCCATGGCGAGCGCTCCACCGGCGAGCACTCGAAGAGCACCTCGACCGATCGGGGCATCACCGAGTCGTGCTCCGGCCAGCCCCAGCAGGCCGAGGGCAACGAGCGTTGCGACGGCAATGCTGGCAATGCGCGAACTTCCGGATCCAACGAGCGCGGCAAGGGCGGCGATGAGTGCCCCAACGGCGAACGCGCCAGCTGAAGCTAACGACGCCTGGACCGGCTTGGCCCTGGAGCGTTCGGTCATCGAAAGTTCGTCACGGAGATGGGCGCCGAGTGCGTCGTGCTGATGCATGGCTCGTGCAACCTGGTCGGCCAATTCCTGAGAGAGGCCTCGGCCACGATAGATGGCGGCGAGTTCATGGATCTCGGCCTCTTCGTGCTCTTCGATCTCTTTCGTTTCTTTCGCGATGTCCGCGTTCTCGGAATCGGCCTGTGCGGACACCGAGATGTATTCACCCGACGCCATGGACAGCGACCCGGCGGCAAGCGCAGCAAACCCGGTCTTCACGATCGTCGACCGATCCGCATCGGCTGCGGAGATGCCGATGAGCAGGCTGGCCGTCGAGATGAGGCCGTCGTTCGCTCCCAGCACGGCCGCGCGCAACCAGCCCATGCGCTGTTGGCGGTGGCGTTCGAACCGGCCGTGGTGAGAGAGGGTCATCGCGCCGATCTCACCGCGAACGCATCGGAACTCTTCGAACTCATCGGCACCTGCGTACGACTCGTTGCGTGACGGACCCCGGGCATATTCATAGCGGTTCGAATCTACCGGCGTTCAGCCGATACGGTTTTCCTCACGTGGAGCGACAATTGACCACGTAGAGTGAACATTTTTCGGGCAAAGCCTTTCGCTGGGTCACGCGCCGCGTTAGAGTTCTTACCGGCTTTCGCCACCGGCAGCACCGTACTGAATGCACTGAGGTGCACGGTTCGACCGGCCAC
Source organism: Acidimicrobiia bacterium (assembly GCA_031418035.1). Lineage (GTDB taxonomy): Bacteria > Actinomycetota > Acidimicrobiia > Acidimicrobiales > JANYDT01 > JANOYY01. The sequence continues at coordinate 7,089 of JANOWU010000306.1, read as the reverse complement.
ATCCAATCACCACCGCCGGAGGTTCCCTTCTCCGAGCGGCTCTCCAAAAGGGGTTGCATTTTCTCATGGCCAACTGGACGTTTACCTCGGAATCAGTCACCGAAGGACATCCCGACAAGATGGCAGATCAGGTTTCTGACTCCATCCTCGACGCTATTCTCACCGACGACCCAATGGCCCGGGTGGCCTGCGAGACGCTTCTCACCACCGGACTTGTCGTCGTCGCCGGTGAAATCACCACAACGGCATACGTCGATATTCCCAAGCTCGTTCGCAAGACGGTCAACGGCATCGGCTACGACCACGCGGACAAAGGGTTCGACGGGAACACCTGTGGCGTCATCACCTCGATCGACGAGCAGTCTCCCGACATCGCGATGGGCGTCGACAAGGCTCACGAAATGCGAACCAGCCACGACATCGACGCCGACCTCGATGGTCAGGGCGCAGGCGACCAGGGCATGATGTTCGGGTACGCATGTGACGAGACTCCCGACTTGATGCCGCTGCCGATTTGGCTGGCGCACCGCATGGCCGAGCAGCTCACCCGTGTCCGCAAGAACGGAACGCTGGCCTACCTCCGCCCCGACGGCAAGACCCAGGTGACCTTCGATTACGTCGATGGTCGTCCGGTTCGTCTCGACACCGTGTTGATCTCGACGCAACACGCTCCCGGGGTGAACCTGGAACGCCAGTTGCACAACGATTTGCTGAACGAAGTCGTGAAGCAGGTCATCCCCGCTGAATTCCAGGCCAACGACTATCGCTTCCTGTCCAACCCGACCGGCAACTTCGTCTTGGGCGGACCCCATGCCGACACCGGCCTCACCGGTCGCAAGATCATCGTCGACACCTACGGCGGGGCAGCTCGCCACGGTGGCGGTGCGTTCTCCGGAAAAGATCCGTCCAAGGTCGACCGGTCCGCGGCATACGCCGCTCGTTGGGTTGCCAAGCACGTCGTGGCCTCTGGCGCAGCGACACGTTGCGAGGTCCAGGTCGCGTACGCAATTGGTGTTGCACGCCCCGTTTCGCTGCTCGTCGAAACCTTCGGTACACATACGGTTGACCCTGCCAAGATCGAAGAGGCCGTGAAGGCGACCTTCGATCTCCGCCCGGCCGCGATCCTTCGTGATCTTGATCTGCGTCGCCCGATCTATCAGCGGACCGCCGCCTACGGCCACTTCGGTCGTCCCGACGCCGACTTCACCTGGGAACAGACGTCACGTCTCGCAGAGTTCAAGGCCGCGCTCGGCTGAGAACGCCCCTGGTGTGTGGCGCGTTGTCGCCACTGATTCGAGCTACTGATTCGAGTTCGTCCGGTTCGTACGTTTGTACGGACCGGACGTTTTTCGTTGGTGGGTGGTCTCGCCGGGAGTGTCGTACCGGGCCGGTACCCTCGTGAGCAATGAGTCAGACGTCCGGATCATCGCCGTCGCCACAACCGGCGGGACGTCTTATCCGCGTGCTTCCCGACGAGCCGGGGATCAACAAGACCTTCGACTACATCCTTCCCGCACGTCTCGCCGGGTCGGCCTCGGTGCGCTTGGGAAGCATCGTGCGGTTTGGTCTCCACGGACGACAGCTCCGAGGTTGGGTCACCGGCCTCGACGTGACGTCGGCAGCAGAAACCGGGCGGCTGAAGGAGATCACGAAGGTCTCGGGGTTCGGTCCGCCGCGCGAGATCCTTTCTCTTTCTCGCTGGGCGGCGCATCGATGGTGGGGACGACCAGCTTCGATGCTGCGAACCGCTTCGCCTCCGCGCTCGGTTCTGGCCCTTCCCGCCCTGCGCCCCATAGGTCACGGGCTGCTCCCTTCACCGTCCGCCGACGAAGCGTCGTCGATTGCGAGAAGTGCGCTGGCCCACCCCGGTCCTGGTGTCGTGCGGCTTCCGCCGGCCAGCGATCCGTACGTGGTTCTCATCGAAGCGATTCGCTTCGGTGCGGAGCGCGGAGTTTTGGTGCTGGTGCCTTCACTGGCTGAAGCGTCGACGTATGCACGTCGACTCCGACGCTTGGGAGTGAGTGTCGCGCTGCTTCCCGATGATTGGGCGCGGGCGGCGGTGGGGGGATGCGTCGTGATCGGGTCGCGTTCAGGAGCCTGGGCGCCCATTGCCCACCCCGGAGCGATCGTGGTGCTCGATGAGCACGACGACGGTTACGCACAGGAACAGATGCCGACCTGGAATGCTCGCGACGTGGCGGTCGAGCGGGGCGCTCGACTTCAGATCCCCGTCCTCTTGGTGTCGCCGGTGGTGTCGGTGGCCTCGGTGCACAAGTACCCCGTTTTTGCGCCGTCGCGGAACTACGAACGCTCCCGTTGGCCGCTGGTGGAGGTGATCGATCGCAGTGAAGCCGAGCCGTGGCGCCAGGGGCTGCTCAGCGATCGACTCGCCCCGATCCTTCGATCCGACGAAGTCGTCGTGTGCATCTTGAACCGAAAGGGACGTTCCAGCCTTTGCGTCTGTATCGGGTGCTCATCGGCGGCACGCTGTGAACGCTGCGATGGCGCGCTTGCCCTCAACGACGCTGACTCAGGAGATCGAGTGTTCCGGTGTCAGCGGTGTTCCCTCACGCGACCTGTGTTGTGCTCGTCGTGCGGACGTGCCTCCTTCAAGAACGTGCGCATGGGGATCACCAGGGCGCGTGAAGAGATCGAAGCGCTCGCCCTTCGACCCGTATGTGAACTTAGTGCTGAGAGCGTCGACGGTTCCGACGGTCCGACGAACGCGAAGATCTTCGTCGGCACCGAAGCGGCCTTGCACCGCGTACCCTCCGCCGACACGGTGATATTCCTCGACATCGACTCCGAGCTCTTCGCTCCGCGGTATCGGGCCGCCGAACAGGCCCTCGCCCTTCTCGCCCGCGCGGCCCGGCTGGTTTCACCCGCTGTTCGCCGCGGTCAACGCGAGGGTCGTGTCGTCGTACAAACGCGCGTGCCGGACCACGAGGTACTGCGGGCGATCGTGCTGGGCGACCCAACTCGCTTCACCGAGCCCGAACTGGAACGGCGGCGCAGTCTGAACCTGCCGCCTGCGGTAGCGCTCGCCGAAGTGAGTGGGGCGGGTGCGAAAACGTTGGTCGAGGCGCTCCGTAACCCTCCCGCTCACCACGACCAACTGGTCGAGGTCGCGGGTCCGCCCGAAGGTCCGTATCTGGTGCGGGCGGCGTCGGCTGATGCCCTTGCGACGGCCCTGGCAGCATGTGAGCGCCCGGCCGAGCGGGTTCGCGTGGAGGTCGACCCGTCGAGGGTGTAGTTCACCGTCGTTGTCGACGCTGGGCTTTTTTGCCGATGCTGGGCTTCAGCGCGAGGCTGGGTTTCAGTGCCGATGCTGGGCGTCGTTGTCGACGCTGGGCTTCAGGGCCCGATCTCAGAGCCGATCTCAGACCGAGCAGGCCTTGCTCTGCGACAACCAACGCACGGCACTCCCGAGCACGGGGTCGCTGGCATTTCCAACGTTGCTCCAATCGACCGGCACGAGTTCGTCGGGCGTGATCGGCCCATCGTAGGGCTTGCCCGTTCGGTCGATGTCGACGGCCTGCATGATGTCGAGGAAAGCGCCATCGGGCATTCGTACGCGTACGTTGTATGTGGGGATGCCGGTGGTCGCCTCTCCAAACGATCGCGATTCGGGCCGCCCGCGAAAGGCGATGACGGCGGCTTCGCCGGCGCTTGCGGTGAGCTTGCTTGTAAGGATGGCCACGGGTACGCCCGGGTTCGTAAGGCGGACACTTATCTGTGCACGTACTTCTTTTCGATCATTGGTAAACGAGATGCCATCCGTGTAGCGCCAGTTTTCCGCTTTCCCGTCCGAGGTCAGCTTGCCGCCGATAATTCCATCAGGGGCCCCGCCCTCGGCGAGCGGCCCCAGCCCCGCCAACATCGCGTGGATGTAGCCGCCCCGATTTCGGCGAAGGTCAACGATCCAACCGCAACGAGAATTTGCCGTTTCGAGCTCGGAGATCTGGGATTGGATTTGGGTCGCGAACGCCGTGAGCGCCTCGGGTTCACCGACGATACCGGGCACATCGAGATAGGCGAGTCTTCCGATCGACTGTGCATTCACACCCGGAATCTGCGGTACGACGGCAGATTTGGGGACGCTGATGGTCGGAACCTCTCCGAGACGAACGGTCTTCGTTATGGCCTTCTTCAAACCCTTGCGGGTCCACGTGATGGTGATGACCGCGGGAAGTTGGCCGTTCTGGTCGCGCTGCAGCGCGATGACCGAACCGTTGAACCGCGGCAGCTTCCCGTCGATCTTGTCGATCCGATCGCCGACGCGCAAACCGGCACCGTCCGCAGGACCGGTCGGCACGATGGTGATGACGGTGCGGCTCGGCCAGCCAGCGAGAAATCCGTAGCTTTCGACCCGGCCGGCCGTTTGCTTTGCCGCCTGAACGGGCCTGGTGAACGACGAGTGTTTGTCGTTGAGGGAGCGAACCATCTCGATGATCGCCGGGTACGTATCGGCATACGTTGCTGCGGTGGCAGTCGTTGCTTCGGCCTTTGCCCGGACGGAGGGCCAGTCAACCGTATTTCGTTTGTACGCATACCGTTCGAGAGCTGTGATGGCATGGGCGACGTACTGCTGCGGGCTCGGCGCGGGCGCGGGCGCGGGGTTCGTGTCGGTGACCGTTGTCGTCGGAGGCGGCGACGTGGTTGTTGATTCGGTTGCGACGGAGCTAACCGGTGTCACCGTTGGCACCGACGTCGTCGCCACCACAACAACGGGAACGGGTGCAGGTTCGGTCTGGGCCGGTGAAGGCGTCGTGTGAAGAACCGTGCCCACCAACGCGCCCGCCAGAATCCGGGCGAAGCCGCGTAGACGTCTGGCCGACCGCGAACGTTTCATCGGTAGTCGATGCTAGCTGTGCGGTGCCCACCCATCGCCGTCGCTCAAGAGACGCAGCGCCAACGAAATGTGTGACGGGTCGAGTTCGAGATTGATCACCGGGAGGTCGTCCCTCGATCGGATGGCTACATAAACCCCGTTGTTGAGGTAGTGAACGCCGATCGTTCGCGCCGGCGGCCCAACCTCGATCTCGGCGTCGTAGCGATGAACGGCACGCGTCGCTGCCTCGAACACTTGGCGAAACGGACTGTCGGACCAGTATTGACCGGCTGTGAGATCCACCAGGTACTGACGGTCCCGCGGGCCCAGTAGGGCCACGATGTGCCCCGGGAACTCGCCGGACGCAACGTGCGGATACGGCGGCCGGGGGCCATCGATCAACTCGCTGATGTCTATTGGACTATCAGGGTTCTGAAAAACCTCCCTTCCGACCTCAGCGCTCTCGTTGACAAGCCATTATGCGGTTGGGAAACGGTCGAAACGAAGGATTTTTCATCACCCTGACCGACAAGGTGACATCGCCCAAGACGAACTCGACGGTGTCATCGGCTATTGCGGCAATTGCCGCGATCGTACGGAGGGCAAGGACACAGGTGCGGTCCGAGCCGAAATCCCCCGTCGCACGCTTCCAACGTGACCCCATCTCGAGAATCGCTCGCTCGTAGTCCTGTCCTCGAAATCCCATACCCGAACGTCTACAGGGGCAGTAAGAGGAAACAGTAAGGAAGCGAACACTTTCTCTCGAAACACGACAAAGTCAATGATCCCGAAACGACGCCCATCCGCACGGTTCCAGAATGAGCAGATCGAGTGGGTCGATGCCATGCGCAGCGAAGAGGTGCTGGCACTCACGCCACGCGAGGAGTTCGGCTGAGCTGAGCACGAGTCTCGCGGGGCCGTCGTCAACCGTTTCGCTATTCGTGTCTCGTACCAGCCCGAACACCACCGCCACCACCATGCGGTTGCGTGAGGCACTGCTGCGCGCCTTCCGACGTAACACGCTTGCGATGACGGACTCGCCGATTGCGCACAGCTCCTCCGACGGGGCGTTGTCGACGGCGATACCCACAAGAGGTCGGCGCTCGTAGTCGAGTAGCACGACGAGAACCCCCGAATCGAAACCGTCTGGGCGAACATGGTCGAGGGCGTCGAGTGCATCGGTCGGCGACAGGACCCGGAATTTGGCCCCGACGCTCTGACGCACAATGCTTCGACGGGAAGAGTTGCCGCTCATGGCAACCTCCTTCGATGTTGATTGGTCACAGGCTCGGGGAAGCCGTCATCAACCTAACCAGTGGGTGTGTCAACGCAGCGGGGACGTACACAACTCGGCCCCGAAGGGCCCCGATCCAGCTATTCGGGGTCAGGTTGTGCGCGGTACCATGTGGTTCCTTCCTCCAATCCGGCTTGTGGAATCGCGCCTGCGGAGGAATGGATGAAGAACAATGTGGCGTTGACGGGTCCCGCGGCGGCTGCACGGCTCGGCCTCGACGGCTTTCGGGACCGGGAGTGGTGTCCACGCTGGTGTGCGCCCGCATCGACGAGGGCCGCCCCCGGTGTGATCCGAACTCGGGCCTGGGCGGAACCGGTGGTGATCGATGAGCTGCGCGTGGCCGCATTGTCGGTGGTGCTGCGACACCTCGACGGTATGGGGACGGTCGGTCGTCTGTTCGAGGACGAACGCGTCGAGCTGGCGGTCGAGCATGCACTGCGTGACGGCGGCGTCACGATCGAGAAACTTCGCGTCGGCGGGGGAGCGGCGCCGGGCGATGTGTTGCTGCGACGGGTACTTGCCCGCCGTCCGCCGGGGGAACCTCCGACGGACAGCTATGCGGAGACGCGAGCCGTGCAGCGTATGCGTTCGATCGGGCTCGTCCCCTGGCGACAGGTTCCCGTTCTCGGGCCCCGCCGGAACCGGGCCGACTTCATGCTGCCGTATCGGCCGTCGAAGCGCCGTCTCCTTCCGCCGAGGCCCGAGGTGTTCCTTCCGCCTTACGGCGTACTGGTCGAAATCGACAGCCGGGAGTACCACGAGGCGCGCTTCGAGGAGGACCACGCACGCGAAACGAACTACGACGAACTCGGATTCGTCTGGCGCAGCTTCACCCCCAACCAGATCGAACACGACTGGCCGCGAGTGGCCCGCGTGCTCGAACGGGCGCTCGCCCGCTGAGGTACACAACTCGCACTCGAAGCGTCCACAACCTCACCCTGAACGAGAGATAAACGGGGTTTCG
>JANOWU010000305.1:0-2049 GCA_031418035.1 Acidimicrobiia bacterium | reverse complement strand
ATCGGGTCTCGTGGGTCGAGCGCTTTCACCAACTCCTCGGCGGCCAGCGCATCGATACGAGCCACACGCACTCGTGGTGCGCCAGATCGAGGGCTTGGCGCTGCAACGCTGGGGGCGGTGGATGGAGCGAGGGCTGCGCTGCTGGCACCGACCAGAGCAGCCATCGCCAACGCCTTGACTCGCCACCACGACATCGACGTCGGGCGCGATCGAAGCGTCGACGACGGAATCCAAATTCGGGGTATTAGGTGTGTTCACGACGTCTCCCTTCGTTCTCATCGACAGATGTTGGGTGCACATGAAGCGAGCTCCCCCCAGGGTAGCGGGCTCGGCGACGAACCGAACTGATCGCGACCCGATTCGCCAAGGTCAGATCAGTACACCAAGACCGAGGTCGTCGGTCCGTGGCTGGCTATCGCCGCCCGGCCGTTCAGAAACGCCAACTCGATGACGAAAGCTGAGCCGACGCCTTGCGCACCCGATGATTCGATGAGGGAGAGTGCTGCGCTCGCGGTGCCACCGGTCGCCAGAACGTCGTCGACCAGGAGCACGCGGTCGGAGCCGGCAAGCGAATCCACGTGCATTTCGAGCGAATCCGTCCCATATTCGAGGGCGTACTCGGCGCGATGCGTCGTCCACGGGAGCTTGCCCGGTTTGCGGGCCAACGCCACGCCACATCCGAGCCGCTCCGCAACGCCCGGTGCCAACAAAAAGCCACGCGATTCCACCCCAACGACCTTGGTGACACCCTGGCCGAGCCACGGTGCGGCGAGATCGTTCAGCACCGATGTCAGACCGACTGCATCGCCAAGCAACGGGGTGATGTCTTTGAACATGATTCCCGCTCGGGGGAAATCGGGGACGTCACGGATCAGCTGGGAGTAGTCGCTCACCCCGCCAGCCTAGGAGTCCGGGTGAGCGAAGGAGCGACGTCGACCGGAATTGGGCCGTAGGACTCATGAACGGGCGTAACAAAGGTGTCGATACCTCTAGAGCCGGTGTCAGCGGGGCATCACCGAGATAAGGGGGCGCCATGCCCGAGCAAAAGTTCTACGATCCAACAACCGGCACGGAACTCGTCTCCGTCCATTGGGACTTCGGGCTGACTGCCGTGGACGTCGCCTTCGGCGGGGCGCTGCTGACGAAGATCAGCGACATCAGCCAACTTCGTGCGACGGGCCTCGCAGGATCGACCCCCGACGGAGGTTCGCTGCTCATCAAGCTTGGATTCGGGGACGCCTTCGAGGTCCACCGCAACGGCGAGGCTCTCCGGCCGAGCGACGTCAACGCATTCGGACATGCCCCAACGCCCACGGGGACAGCTCTCGGCGACACGAAACTCTCACTCGACGCTGCCGGTCGGCTGATTGCGAACGGGCGACGCGTCGACGAGCACGCGATGGGAATGCTCCCGGGGACGGCCCGGAGCGCTGCGTCGGCTGCGTCCGCTGTGGCAAGCGCCCGAGGGTGGTTGCTGTTCTTTGCGATAGTCCAAACCCTTTTCACGGTCGTTGCGGGCTTCGCCTTTGCCGGCGTGAACAAGCTGAGCCAGGAAAGCATTACTGCGGTCAAGTCCGATGAATCGCGGGAGCTTTACAGCGGCATCTTGAAGGCCCTACAGGGGATCATGCTGGTGGTGTTCCTCTTTGTTGCCGCCTGCGCCATCGGTACATGGGTGCTCTGGAAGATTGCCCGTGGACCATCGGCGAGAAAGGCCTTCACCATCTCGAAGTGGGTTGCCGCCGTCTACCTCGGGCTGAGCGCAATCAACCTCGTGTCGGGAGTCGCGGACGGCAAGATCGCCAGCGCAGTAGTCGGTGCCGTGCTCACTATGGCGATCGAGTTCGCCGCGTTTCAAGCATTCCGCAAAGCACAAGCCGCGCTTCCCGAAACGTAAATCTCCACGTCGTCGTTCGACGTTTTGCGCGCTCACGTCGCGCGCGTCGCGCGCATCGCAACGCGCGTGGCGAGGGCCGACCTGTACTCCGAGTTCTCGGCGGGATTCCCGTCGAGCAGCGCGATCACGCACGATGCCGTGATGATGTTCGA
>JANOWU010000304.1:0-7160 GCA_031418035.1 Acidimicrobiia bacterium | reverse complement strand
TCGAGTTCGACGCCCATGGTGTTCAAGAACCCTGATACCAGCCGGTAGAACCCGGCGACGATCACCAACTCGATCAGCTCCGCCTCGTTCCACCGGGTGACGAGCTTGTTCCACGTCGCATCGCTAACCACGTTGTCGCGGCACAGATCGTCGGCCAGGAGAACCAGCGCTTCGTCGTCGGCCGACCAGGAATACTCCGACACCGGTTTCGTAAGCGCACGCATTTCCGACTCGGTCAGCCCGAAACGTGCACCAATGATCTGATGCTGGCCAAACTCATAGACCGACTGACAATTCCAACCCACACGGAGAATCACTATCTCTCGCTCACGGGCCGGAAGAAGCCCGCGTTGCAGCAGAAATCCCCCCATCCGATTGAACCGATCGAGCATCTTCGGATGGTGCGCAAGGGTCGCGAAGATGTTGACGGGTTGACCGTCGTCGCGCAGGAGCGTCTTTTGGAGTGCAGCCGCGAAATCCGGGTCGGTGATGGTCGACGTGTCGACCGGAACGATACGAGGGGCTTTCGGCAGGGTCGCAGAACTCATGGTTGTATTCGAGCAGATCCGGCACTCGAAAGCACTGCAATCCGCCTGCGTCGAGGAGATTTCGATATCTCAGCCCTTCTGGAGCTCTTTACGAATTCGCTCTTCGCTGATTGACCCGCTGGTACCCAACGTCTGAGCGAACACGCTGACTCGCAGCTCTTCGATCATCCAACGGACACGGACGACCAACGAAAGGTCGGAACTAGATTCGCACAGCCGCTCCAGCTGTTGGACCCGACGCATCTTCTCGCCGTCTTTGCGGGGGTCGACGACGAGCTTGTCGATGCGCCGCTCGATACCGTCGAGGTACCGGATCACATCGGCAAGTCGCACGACGCCAATCGCCGTGATGAACCCATCAGGCACAAGACGGCGCAACTGAGCACTCATGTCGACCACTGCCGCGTCGAGCAAAGCTGAAGTCAGCGACGCCAAACGATCCTCGATCCGGTCGTTACGATCGAGAATCTGTCCGGCGCAGCGTGCTGCCGTGGAGGCATGGGCCACCAGCTCGGACTCGACCTTTGCACGGAGTTCATGGAACGCCGCTTGGGTCCGCACCGGGCCTCCGTTTCGAGCGAGCAGGTGCTCGATCGCACTAGCTATGCAATCGTCGATCATGCCGTCGACGTCGCCATGGCGAGCCAACGCCAGCAACGTGTCGGTCGATGCGTTGACCGATCGACGGACCTGCTTCGCCGCCGTGCTGAGTTCGAGTTGCAGCAAACGCTGTGTACCCAACCACATCGCCGACTGTTGATCACGGGCATTCGTAAGTACACGGAGCGATAAGCGTCGACCCTCATCAACAAGTGCCGGGAAGCCCTTCACAAGCTGTGAACCCACCTTGGCCTCCACGGTGCTTGGCAGGTCGCCGAAGTCCCATGTCCGAACGTCGTCGCGTTCGATCGCCGGCATGACCTTTGCAATCTCTCCACGGGCTTTCGGGCCGAACTGGCGGATCAGGGCGCGTACGTCGCGACCAGCCGCGACCGGAGTCTTCGTGGCATCCACGACCTGAACGCGAACACGAAGGTGCGCGGGAAGGCGATCGAACTCGTCCCCGGCGAGCACGATCGGTGTTGATGCCAGGTGACCAAGGATCGACGCGAGCTGCGGGCGAAGTGGCGCGGTCACGTCAGCGCGGGCGAGAAACTCGTCGGCGTATTCCGGCGCCGGAACGAGCTGCCTTCGCGCGGCCTTGGGGAGCAGGCGTATCAGTTCGGCGATGAGCTCGCGACGAAAGCCGGGCAGGTGCCAATCGAAACGGTGAGCGTCGAGTTGGTTCAAGAGGACCAGGGGAACGACAACCGTCACGCCGTCTTCGTCGGTATTCGGTTCGTACACGTAGCGGATGCTCAACTTCGAGCCGGCCACCTCCCACCAATTCGGGTACGCGTCGAGGCTGACGTCACCGACCGACGCATCCACAACGTCGGAACGGCGGAACGTGAGCAGCTCGGGGCTTTCGCGTTCGGTCTTCTTCCACCATGCCTCGAAATGGCGGGTGGACACGATGTCAGCAGGAATTCGTTCGTCGAAGAACACAAAGATCGCCTCGTCGTTCACGAGGATGTCACGGCGCCGGACCCGTGCCTCCATCGCCAGGACCTCGTCGATCAAACGCCGGTTCTTCTGGATGAAACTGGACTTGTTTCGCCATTCGTGTGAAACGAGCGCTCGTTGAATGAAGATTTCCCGGGCAGCCACCGGATCTATACGCGCATAGTTGATTGTTCGACCCTCCACGACGCTCAGGCCGTGCAGCAGCACACGTTCGGTCGCGAGAACCGACCCACGCTCCGCATCCCAACGGGGCTCGCTGTAGCTGCGCTTTACGAGGTGCTCGCCGAGCGTCTCAACCCAAGCAGGATCAATCTGGGCACACACCCGCGCCCAGAGCCGATTGGTTTCCACCATTTCGGCCGCCATCACCCATTTCGGCGGCTTTCGGGCGAGGACTGAACCTGGTGCGATCGCGAAGCGTCCGTTGCGAACTCCGCGGAACTCCGATCCTCGCCGTGGGCGTTCGGGCTTCCGGTCGTCCGCTTTGCGTTGCTTGGACGGTTTTGGGTCCGTGTCGTCGTCGCGCACACCCACCTGAGTCAACAGGCCCGACAACATGGCCTGATGAATGTTGTCGTGGTGCGCGCCCTTCGCGCCCATCGAGATGCCGAGTTCAGCCACCACGCGTCGGAGTTGGCTGAAGATGTCCTGCCACTCCCGGATTCGTAAGTGGTTCAAGTATTCGGCCTTGCAGCGCTTCCGGAACTGGTTGCTCGACAACTCCGACTGCAGCGTCTTCAGGTGGTCCCACAGATTCAGGATCGCGACGAAGTCCGACGACTCCGACGCGAATCGCCGGTGGAGTTCGTCGGCTGCGCCACGATGCTCCTGGGGCCGCTCGCGCGGATCTTGAATCGAGAGGGCGGCCGTGATGATCATGACTTCACGAACACAGCCGATGCGCTCGGCCTCGATGATCATGCGACCCAGCCGGGGATCGAGAGGGAGCCTGGCCAGTCGGCGTCCGAGTTTCGTAAGTCCCCCCTCGGCATCAAAGGCGCCCAGCTCCACGAGGAGTGCATTGCCGTCGCGAACACTCTGGGAGTCTGGAGCCTCCACGAACGGGAAGTCCTCGATCGCCCCAAAGCCGAAGGCTGCCATTTGCAGGAGCACCGACGCGAGGTTCGTGCGAAGAATTTCTGGTTCGGTGAATGCGGGACGATCGTCGAACGTCTCCTCCTCATAGAGGCGAATCGCGATCCCAGGACCCAGACGCCCGCAGCGGCCGGACCTCTGGTTCGCCGATGCTTGCGAGACGTCTTCAATTGGGAGCTGCTGAACCTTGAGTCGTTTGCTGTAGCGCGATATCCGAGCGGTTCCGGTGTCGATCACCGACCGAATCCCCGGGACGGTGAGCGACGTCTCTGCAACGTTCGTCGCAAGGACGACGCGCCGTTTGGTATGGGGCTGAAAAATGCGCTGTTGTTCGGACATCGATAAGCGCGCATAGAGCGGCATGACCTCTATGTCCTTGCGGTCGGCCAAAACCTGCGCCGCATCGCGAATCTCGCGTTCACCACTCAGGAACACGAGCACATCTCCGGACCCTTCGCGGCACAACTCGTCGACCGCGTCGGCGATCGCCTGCGGCTGATCACGATCGTCGGCTTTCTCCACACCGAATGGGCGGTAACGAACCTCCACCGGAAACATTCGCCCGGTGACCTCCACAACGGCCGCTGACGTCACGTTCGCGAAATGATCGGCAAAGCGCCGGGTATCGATCGTTGCGGAGGTAACAACCACCTTCAGGTCCGGACGACGCGGGAGCAGCTGTGTCAGGTACCCCAGAAGAAAATCGATGTTGAGGCTGCGCTCGTGTGCTTCGTCGATGATGATCGTGTCGTAGCGGAGCAGGTCCCGATCACGTTGTATCTCCGCGAGGAGAATGCCATCGGTCATCACCTTGATGAGCGTCGAGTCGCCGACCTGGTCATTGAAACGAACTGCGTAGCCGACCGCTCCACCCACCTCCACGTTCAGCTCCGAGGCGATCCGCTCGGCAATCGTGCGAGCGGCGAGTCGCCGGGGTTGGGTATGTCCGATGAACCCTCGACGGCCTCGCCCGATCTCCAGGCACATCTTCGGAAGCTGGGTGCTCTTCCCCGAACCCGTGTCGCCAGCCACCACGACTACCTGGTTGTCCCGTAGCGCCGCAACGAGATCGTCATGTCGTTGGGTGACCGGCAACTCTTCGGGATAGGTGATGGCCGGGACCGCCCGCTCACGAACCGCGACTGCCTCTTCGGCGACCGCCACCGCATCGGACAACGACGCCCACGGGTCCTGTCCCTCCCTGCCGGCCCGGCTCTTGCCAGTCGTGAGCTCCGCGAGTCGACGAGCAAGGCGAATTCGGTCGCGCGCCATGAGCGCGTCGATGCGCGTCGACAGATCAGGTTCAGGGGCGGGGCGCGTGATATTCACCGAAGGTTTACTGACATTTGTCTCAACTCGCCTTCAAGCTTGCCAGGAGAACGTCAAACGCCAGTACGGTTTGATCCATGCGCATAGTGGTCACGAATGACGACGGTATCGATTCAGTTGGTTTGCACGTCCTGGCGAACGCCATGGTCCCGTTCGGCGAAGTCATCATCGTCGCCCCTGACACGGAGTATTCCGGCGCCGGGGCTGCACTCGGCGCACTCCACCTCATCCGACCCGAGGTCCATCGCGTTCGGATCGATTCGCTGGTCGGCGTCACCGAAGCCTGGGCGGTAACAGGCCCGCCCGCCCTGTGCACCATGTTCGCCCGCCTTGGCGTCTTCGGACCACCGCCCGACCTGGTCGTGAGCGGGATCAACCCAGGAGCCAACGTCGGCCGATCGGTGTACCACTCGGGAACGATCGGGGCAGCGCTCACCGCACGCAACGGCCGGGTTCCCGGAATCGCCGTGAGCCAGGACGTCGTCGCCGGAAGCTTCGAAGGTCAGGGCATGGAGGAAATGCTCAGTCAGCAGCAGTGGCACTCCGCCGCCGAGGTTGCCGCAGAGGTCGTTCGGGCGTTCACCGCCACGACGCCGATGCCGCCGATCGTGTTGAACGTGAACGTGCCGAACTGCCCGGTTTCCGAAATGAAAGGTTGGCGTTCGACGAAGGTCGGCACGCTCCCCCCGCGCACAATGGCCGGGGCCACGCTCGAACCAAAACCCGGCCACGAAGGTGCGTTTCGCGTGTCGATGCAGTGGGGTGAGCCCGTGACCCTCCCCGAGGAACTCGATGGCGGTGCCGTGACCGCCGGCTACGTGTCGATCTCGGCACTGAGCAACATCCACGCAGAACCCGAACCTGCCTACGTCAGCGTCGCACTGGATCAGCTGTTCACGCGCTGACCTCTCGACGTCGGACTCTCCATGGCAATCCTGATCGACGACTGCCGATGGGAATGGCGTGGGCGGCGGTGGTGTCACCTCGTCAGCTCCGAGTCGTCCGACGAACTTCATATGTTCGCGAAGCAACTCGGCCTGCCCCGGCTCGCCTTCCAGGGTGATCATTATGATGTGGACGAAGCGACGCGTCCCCTCGCTATTCAGCAGGGAGCGATCGCCGTCGACAGCCGCGAAATCGTGCGTGCACTTCGAAGTTCGGGCCTGCGTCGAGGGCCCGCACTCGACCGGGGTGGTCTCGATGCGATCCTTGGCCTGCCCGCACCGCAACTGCACACCGAGCGCCTGATCCTTCGACAGTGGAAACACGACGACATCACTCCGTCGGTTGAGGGCGACGCCGACCCCGCGGTCATGACCATGCTCGGAGGACTTCGCTCGCCTGAACAGTCGCGTCTCGACATCGATCGCGAAGCTGTTCGACTTGCTCGGCTCGGATTCGGGCTTTGGGCGGTCGAGGAGCGCTCCAGCGGCGACCTCGTCGGACGGGTAGGAGTTCGCCCGACGGACAGGTCGCTCCCCTTTCCCATGACGCTCGAACTGGCCTGGCGGCTCCGGGTCGCCTCGCAGGGACGCGGATACGCGACGGAAGCAGCGGCCGCGGCGCTCACCTATGCGTTCACTCAACTCGACGCCCGCGAAGTCGTTGCGCTGACGGCGGCGATCAA
The DNA here is from genome assembly GCA_031418035.1 of Acidimicrobiia bacterium. Lineage (GTDB taxonomy): Bacteria > Actinomycetota > Acidimicrobiia > Acidimicrobiales > JANYDT01 > JANOYY01. The sequence continues at coordinate 995 of JANOWU010000304.1, read as the reverse complement.
CACCCGTTCGCGCGCGGTGATGGAGCGACTGCGCATGGATTACGACGCCACACGAGATTTCGACCACCCCCAGCTCGACCCCGACGACCCCCTTCGCCGCCACGTCCTCTACCGGATTCGCCGCAACGCGACCTGACCCCCGCCGGGCGCCCGCCAAGGCTTGTGGTGCGTTTGCCACCCTTGTGGTGCGTTCGGCCAGCCCAAACGCACCACAAGGTGCCCGAACGCACCACAAGCTCGAACGGCGAGCTGTGACGCCGGTCGCCGGGGAGCGCCAAGCTGACTACAGTCGCTGCCAGCATGTTTGGGGAAAGCACGTCAAAACCGGGAGCAGCGCTTACCGTGCACGACCTGTGGAAGGTGTTCGGGCCGAAAGCGTCGGCCATCGTAGGCAGCCCCGACGCCGACCTTCCCCGCGCTGAGCTCCAACGCAAGAGCGGGAACGTCGTGGCCATGCGAAACGTCTCCTTCGATGTCGCCCCGGGAGAGGTGTTCGTGGTCATGGGCCTCTCCGGGAGCGGCAAATCCACGCTGCTGCGAGCGCTCACCCGGCTCGTCGAACCGACAGCCGGAACCGTCCTCCTCGGCGACGTCGACGTCACCAAGGCCACGGGTCCCGAACTTCTCGAGATTCGTCGCAACCGGGTGTCGATGGTGTTCCAGCATTTCGGCCTCCTCCCGCACCGCACGCTCATCGACAACGTGGCCTTCGGCCTCGAAGTGCGCGGCATGGACAAAGATGCCCGACGATCGATCGCCGAGCAGACGCTCACGCTCGTCGGGCTCGACGGGCTCGGCAGCTCAAAGCCCGATCAGCTCAGTGGCGGCATGCAACAACGTGTCGGCCTGGCTCGTGCGCTCGCCACGAACCCCGACGTGCTGCTCTTCGACGAACCGTTTTCGGCACTTGACCCGCTGATACGGCGAGACATGCAAGACGAGGTCATCCGACTCCACCACGATGTGAAGAAGACCATGGTGTTCATCACCCACGA
>JANOWU010000303.1:0-18641 GCA_031418035.1 Acidimicrobiia bacterium | reverse complement strand
GGCCAGCCCAAACGCACCACAAGGTGTCCGAACGCACCACAAGCCTCGACAAGTATCGCTAGGGCGACAAGTATCGACCAGCATAAACAAGCACCGACGTTGACCCTGAGCAGTGCCTACCCCGGTTCGCTGGGATCGTTTGCGGTCGGGCCTCGACGGGGTCGAGACTGCTGGAGTGACTCACGATCCCCGACCAGACCGAACCCCGACCATGACACCGGCTCGCAGGCTGGCGTCGGTTCTCGAGCCGATCGCCGGACAGGCACAGTTCTCCCGTGAAGCGCACCAGAACTACGTTCGCTTAGGTTTCGACCCTAGTCCGGCATCGGTCGGCCAAACGCCGCTTCCCGACCGAGCGTCGTTCTTCACCGGCCGAGGCTCGGTGCTCGGGCAGGTACCGGGAACGCTGATCGCTGCGGCGTTCGCAGTGTTCAACCCCGAGGTCGTTGTCCCCCTCGTCGAAAAGGGATGGACGCTTACCAATGCCGCCGACATGTGGCAGGCCCGTGAAACCGGCGCAGTCGCCTCGCTCCAGCGGATGCTTCCCGATCTCGACAACAGCAGCGCACTGTCCATCGCTGACCGCCTTCTGCGCACGAGCGCTCAGCTGCCTCTTCACGGACGAGCGTTCTTCTCGGCCCAGCGCAGCCTGCCCATCCCCGACGGACCCCATGCTCGCCTCTGGCGCGCCGCCGATCGGCTGCGAGAGTTCCGCGGCGACTCACACATCATCGCGTGGTCAAGCGAAGGGCTCACCCCCATCGAGGTCGGGCTGCTCGGGGATCAGTACTGGGGACTCGCACCGCGAGCCCACACCGGTGGCCGCGGCTGGACCGACGAACAACTCGATGATGCGGAGCACAATCTAGGTCGACGCGCGCTAATGCACGACGGTCGCATCACCGATGCCGGTTTCGATCTGCGTGACCGAATTGAACAGCGAACTGATGACCTGGTAGCCCCGGTTGTTGCCGACCTCGGCGCTGATCTCGATCGCATCGTTGCGACGCTTCAGCCATGGTCCGACGCCATCGTCGCGGTGGGTGGATACCTCAGCCCGCTGGTGCGCTTTCGCTTCTAGGCCGGTCGCACACGCCCTCCTCGAGTCGTTCGTCGGGGATCGCCTGCGGGTGCTGCGGAGGATGGCGTCGAGAGGGCGCCTGCCGATCCACTATACGATCGGTGATCTCCCGCAAAAGCAGTTAGCAATCCCTGCGTTCGCGCTAGCAACGACGAGAAGGACACTCATGGCACTCATCGGCATCGCCGCCGCCAGCGAAGCACTCGGCCTGGACTGATCGGCATGGACCTGGGAATCCGCAACCGGAAAGCCATCTTGATGGCGTCGAGCCGCGGCCTTGGACGTGCGTGTGCCGAGAGCCTCGCCCGCGAGGGCGTCGACCTCGTTATCAACGGCCGAACCGCCGAAGATGTTACGCGCGCATGTGATGAGCTCCGCCGTGCGCACGGAGTGAACGTGACCGGCGTCGTCGGCGACGCGTCGAGCACCGATGTGCACGATGCGCTGCTCGCCGCCTGCCCGGAGCCCGACATCGTGTTGCTCAACGGGGAGGGCCCACCGCCCACCCCGTTTGGTCGCATCGACGAAGCCATGTGGGCCGACACGATGCAGCGCACGATGGTCTCACCACTGCTGTTCGTGCAGCGCGTGATCGACGGGATGCAGGCCCGAAAGTTCGGGCGTATCGTGGCCATCTCGTCGGCGATGGTGAAGTCACCGAATCCGTTGATGAGCATGTCGCACGGGCCGCGCCTCGGCCTCACCGGAGTGCTGAAAGGTCTGTCGAAGTCGGCCATCGCGCACAACGTCACGATCAACACGTTGCTCCCGGAGCGTTTCGATACCGGACGCCAGGTGCAGATGGCGAACATCGTCATGGCTCGCAAGGGCATCACCTACGAGGAAGCGCGCGCCGAACAGGTCGCCAGCATCAAAGCCGGACGCCTCGGACGGCCCGAAGAGTTCGGCGACACGTTCGCGTTCCTCTGCTCAGTGCAAGCGGGCTACATGAGTGGCCAGAACATCTCCCTCGATGGTGGAAGCTACGAAGGAGTGTTCTGATGACGGACCCGGCGTCGACGACGGTCGACGTCGTCATCGTCGGCGCAGGGCCGACCGGCCTCACTGCGGCCCACCTATGCGACAGCGTCGGTCTCTCCTACGTTGTCCTCGAACGACGAGACGGTCCCCAACGAAGCCCCGCCGCGCACGTCGTCAACGCCCGCACGTTCGAGATCTGGCGCCAGGCCGGCGTGGATATGGCACCGATCGGTGCGGCGTGCGCGTCGCCCGAGGTGGCTGGAAAGGTGCACTGGGTCACCAAGCTCGGTGGTGAGATCATCGGATCGCTTCCGTTCGAGCGGCAAGGTGACGAGATGCTGGCCATCACACCCACGCCACTTCGCAACCTCAGCCAGCATCGGCTCGAGCCGCTCCTCCTCCCCCCCGGCGGTGACGTTCGCTACGAACACGCATGGACGGCCGCGACCGAAACCGACGTCGGCGTGGCCGTCTCCGTGTGTTCACCCGATGGTGACTATGTGATCGACGCCACCTACTTGGTCGCTGCCGATGGTGCCGGTAGTGCGGTGCGCCGCTCGACCGGAATCGAACTGGTCGGGCCGAGGTCGCTCCAGTCGTTCGTGATGATCCACTTCCGGGCGAACCTGCGCGAGTTGCTCGGCGACGACCCGGGCATTCTCTTCTTTCTCGCCGATCCGGCCACCGGCGGCACCTTTGTGATCCACGACGTCGACCGCGAGTCCGTCTACATGCATCGCTGGAATCCCGACGACGAACCGGTCGAGTCGTTCACCGACGAGCGATGTTGCGACCTCGTTCGTGCTGCAATGATCGGCCAAGACGTCGAGTTCGACGTGCTCGGAACGTCGACGTGGCACATGAGTGCGCAAATCGCTGAGCGTTATCGCCAGGGTCGTATGTTCCTCGTTGGCGATGCCGCCCACCGGTTCCCGCCAACGGGAGGTCTTGGTCTCAACACCGGCGTGGCCGACGCCCACAACCTGATTTGGAAGCTCGGGGCGATCAAAGCCGGGTGGAGTACCGACGATATTCTGTCCACATACGAAATTGAACGAAAACCGGTTGCTCAGTTCAACTGTGACCAGTCGTTGGCCAACGCGTTCAAGCTCAGGGAGGTTCCAATCGCGCTCGGCGCGAGGCCCGACGTCGAGTCGGCATCCGTCGAGATGAAGCGTCGTCTCGCCGATCCGACACACCGCGTAGACATCGAGACGGCGATTGCCAACCAGGCAATCCATTTCGATCTCCTCGGCCTGCAACTCGGGCACACCTACGAAAGCGCGCTCGTACTGTCCGACGGCACGGAGGGTACAGCGCTGGGCGAACCAGCCCGCGATTACGTTCCAAGCACGCGGCCCGGAGGAAGGCTCCCCCATGGATGGCTTTGCGACGGCACCTCCACACTCGACCTGATTGATCCTTCCCAACCGACACTGCTTGTGTGCAACTACCCCGAGGCACCAACGGCGCCCATCACCACCCCGGCGGTGGTTCGAGCGTGCGATCGTGCGGTGTGGACCGATGTGTTCGAGCTTCAGCCGAGCGACTGCCTCATCGTCCGACCCGATCAGCACATCGCCTTCCGCGGGACAGCCGCCGGCGCTCTTGCGGCACTCGATCAACTCTTCGTCCAGGGAGGCGTAGAGGACCGACAGTGAGGCACCACTATCGGTCCTATTGCAGCTAAACCTTTGGGGTGATCGATCGCTCTCCCGAAGCAGCATCAGCGAACGGAACACCTGTCCCGCTCTCTTCACTCGGCAGGCCAACGGTGTCTCGAGCGCGCGATCGCCTCGCTTTGGCCACGTGGCGACGCAGTCGCGACGCACGCGTCGGCTGCACGGTTGTACTGGAGTGGGATCGCGTGTCGGCCGTGTATCCGCACATCGTTCCTGTGGCGGTCGTTGGAGTTGCACTCTCGCGTGCGCTCGCTATGAACCCATCAGCCAATCGTCGCGTGGCTCTGTGGGGATTGCGCAAGCATAAGTCAGTACGCATATCATTTGCGGTGGCTGCGAACGACCATCTGCGAATCGCCGTGGTCGACAACGGCGACCAGCTTGATGCTCGACGGTTCCAACGTGCACTGAGGTTCGCCGCCCGCGACGCTCGCAAGGGCGTCGGACCCCTGCAACGACTGACTCGCCTGCTTGAGCACTTGCCCGTCGCGATCGGGCGCCCGATACTGAGTCTGTGGTCGTTGCTTTGCTGTGGCTTCGGTGTACCGATTCTCGGGGTTGCCGGTGCCCCGTTCGGGGCGGCACTGCTGTCGTCTGTTGAACGGTTCGGATTGCCGGCGGGTGATGTTCCCTTCGTTCCGTTTACGCGTTGCGCAATGGTCTGCTCGATCGGAGCGATCTCCCCTGCGGTGATCGTCCGCAACGGGGCCCCCGCTGTCGTTGACACAGTTACCGTTGCGGTGAGCTTCGACCATCGGGTTTGTGACGGAGCTCAGATCGCCGATCTGCTTGACCACTTTCTGGCCGCTTGCTACTCGCCGATATAACGCCGTTTGCGAGCGCCGAAACGTAACGAATGTTTCGTCGACTAACAGTTAGTTGGAGTCTCGTGAGACGCTCTTCAGGAACCAAAACTTCTCGAAGGTCGTACTCATGATAACTACAACAACCGTCGCCATTTCACAGCTTTCTGATTCTCAGTTCTCGCTGATTTACAATTTGTTCTCGTTGGTGTTCGCCGCCATGGCGTTCACGGCTCTCTATCTCCTTCTTTCCCGCTCAACGGTCTCGCTGGCCTACCAGGGCGCGATCACCGTGTCGGCGATGGTATGTGGAATCGCCGCATACCACTACTTCCGCATTTTCGAAAACTTTCGTGAAAGTTACCCGGCTGGATCAACGCCTTCGTCGCCCCACGTGCTCTCTGCCGTGAAATTCAACGAAGGGTACCGCTACGTGGACTGGCTCCTGACGGTGCCGCTGTTGCTGTTCGAGGCCGTGGCCGTGCTTGCGCTGGCGAAGGCGGTCCAGAAGCGCTTGCTGTTCAAGCTCATTCCCGCAGCGACCGCAATGATCCTTCTTGGCTACCCCGGCGAAATCGCTGCCAGCAACGGGCCGCGCATCGTGTGGGGACTGCTATCCACGGTTCCGTTCCTCTACGTTGTGTACGTACTCTTCACGGAACTGAGTACCGCCATGAAGACTCAACCGGCGGATGTGCGCCACACCATGTCGATGCTTCGGTGGATGATTCTGGGTCTTTGGGGCGTCTATCCGATCGCCTACCTATTCCCCGTGTTCGGCGGTTCCTTCTTCGGCGGGGCCGGAGGGTTTGTGCTGCGACAGGCTGGATATTCGATCGCCGACATTCTTGCGAAGGCCGCTTTTGGTCTCGTTATCTTGAAAATTGCCCGAATGAAGAGTGCCCACGATAAGGCACTCACCAACCAACTAGGAGATGCAACATGATTTCGAAATTCCGTGCCATTGGTCTGACGTCCGGGATGGCCTATACCACCGGCCTTCTTTCCGTAGCGGTAAGCATTGCGGTCTGGAACAGCAAGAAAGGCAAAGATGAACCACATGCGGAACGGGTTGGGATCTTCGTCGGGTTGTGGGCACCCACTTTCTTCGCTATCGGCAACGGACTCGACATCGCCGAACGATAACTCTTAAAATCTTAGGAGCTTGCGCAGCGATCGTTCTTCCACCCTTACGAAGGACGGACCTTTATCTACTCTTGGACGGGCAAAGCGCCGACGTAACCGTCGTCGCTTTGGCCCGAACGGGCTCGTGTCAACGCTTTCCTATTCGGGCCGACGTGCATGTTTTGCTCCAGCAGGACCGGCGAATGCTTGGGCGACCTCCAGCCACTCACCGGCGACGTCGCCGGTCGACTGCAACGACGTGTCGGCGGCGGCGCGTCGTTGGGTGACGACGAGGGCAAGCTCATAGCCGCTACCGATGACGGTGTTGACGGCGTCGGCCGGACCGAGCTGGAGGCGAGCGCCGCTCGGGAGTACGACGTCGACACGGATCGGTTCGGCGGGCACCGACCGGTTGTGCGTGGCAAATGCGTTCGGGAGGGCCTGCAGGCCGAGGAACACCACGTGACGCACACGGTCGGTTGGTTGGTATTCATGGCCGAGCGCATGAACGATGTCCCATCCGTGGGCCCAGGTTTCCATGAATCGCGCCGTGAGCTTCGATGTGACGCTCATGTCCGGCCCGTACCAGGGCATGCGGGCCTTCGGGTCGGCATCGCGGAAGGCGTCAAGCATCGCGGTCCGGGCGGATCTGAACCACGCACGCAATGCCGGGCCCTCCATGGCGTGGTGGTCGGTGATCACTGCGTCGACCATCGCCTGGATCCCTTCGGGTCCGGGGCGTGACGCGACAAACGCTACGGGGTCGGTGAGCGCTCGCACCGTGGCGTCGTCGTTCCAGGCGAGGTGGCTGACCTGGTCGCCTATGGTCCACGGCACGCATCCCGTGCCGGTGCGCCAGTCGTCGTTGCGGAGCGGGTCGAGCACCGCGAATAGACCCGCGCTCTCATCCGCGGTGTCGGTCCAGAGGGTGTTGAACAGGCTCGTCACAGGCCCAACACTAGGCGAGCCGTCAACGTAGGTGTTGACCCGCGGACAAATGATCGGCAAAATACGGGCGACGACGTCTCGTATGAGGAGAACTGATGTCCGCCGAACACCACACGTCCAACAAGCGGCCTCCGCTTCCCCCGCTTCATCGCCGCCGCGAAGAACTCGATACCGAGTGGTCACCGTGGGTCAGCCGGTCGCTGGGCCACCACCTCGATCACTGCGTCGAGCGTTTCGGTGACGATCCGTTCGTCGTTGCCGACGATCGTATGTGGACGTATCGACAGTTACGCGACTGGTCCGAACGTCTTGCCGCGGGCCTTGTCGCGCGCGGGGTGCAACCCGGCGATCACGTCGCTTTGGTCATGGCGAACTACCCCGAATTCATCGCCACGAAGTTCGCTATCGCCTTCATCGGCGCGGTATGCGTGCCGGTGAACTTCTTGCTTCGAGAGCGCGAACTGTCCTATGTGCTCCAGCAATCCGATGCGGTGATGCTCATCACGATGGACTCGTTCCGCGACAACGATTACGTCGCGATCTTGGACTCGCTCGTGCCGGGTTGGGAAACCGATGTTGCCACGGCGGCGTATCCGTCACTCCGCAATGTCGTGGTGTTCTCACCGTCACGGCGGAGCGGTTCGTGGTGCAGCCTCGATGAGCTCGCCACCCTCGGCACCGACGCCGAACTCGCCGAAGTGCGCGCCCGGAACAGCGTCGTCGACGTGACCCATACCGCCGACATCCTCTACACGTCGGGCACCACGGGCACGCCGAAAGGGGTGATGCTCACGCACGACATGCTGGTGCGCACGGGATACGCGTCGGCGTTCAGTCGGGGTCTCTGGCGTGGTCACCGCAGCGCGTTCGCGCTGCCGATGTACCACGTGTTCGGCGGCATCGAATGCCTCCTTGCGGCGACCTACGTCGGCGGTGCCGTCGTCCCTCGCCCGGTATTCGATCCCGCAGACCTGTTGGCGTGCGTGTCGCGTCATCGCCTCGACGAACTCGCTGCGGTGCCGACCATGACCCTCGGCGTGCTCGCGGAGGCTGATCGGGCCCGTGTCGCTGGCCACCCGTATGACCTCGACACGCTCAGCATCGTCTACTCATCGGGAACCGTGGCGCCGCCAACCATTCACGACGAGATCCGCAAGCTCCTCGGTCCGGACGAACTCGTAGCCGGGTACGGGCAGACGGAAACCACCGCGGCGATGACCAGCAACGTGCACGCGCTCGGTGATGACCACCTCCGGACGACAAGTGGAAGGTTCCGCCCGGCCGGTGTAGCCGGCGATACATCCCTCGGCGGTGTTCTCGCGGTGTACAAGACGATCGACGCAGAGACCGGTGTCGATCTCGCTCGAGGCGAGCGCGGCGAACTCGTGGTGCGGGGACCGGCGGTCACCGCGGGGTACTACAACAAGCCCGACGAGACCGCAGCCGCGTTCACCGCGGACGGGTGGCTACGCACCGGTGATATCGGCGTGGTGACCGAAGAAGGTGACGTGATCCTCTCGGGGCGGCTCAAGGAGACGTACCGCTGCGGCGGTGAGATGGTGATGCCCGCGGAGGTGGAGCGCGTGCTTTCGGAATGTCCCGGCGTCGGTCAAGCCCATGTGGTCGGACTCAGCCACGCCCGCATGGGAGAGGTCGGCTGTGCGGTGATCGTTCCCGACGCCACGGGAGTTCCGGACCCTGCTGCGTTGCTCGCCCATTGCACGGCGAACCTCGCCCGGTTCAAGGTGCCTGCTCACGTCGTGTTCATGGAGGCGTCGGAGCTCCCGGTGACCGTCACCGGTCGGGTACAGAAATTCCGCCTCGCGGAGGTGGCCGCAACGCGAATTCGTCAACAGTGACGTTGAAAGGAACACCATGAACATGAACCTGCAGGGACGGTCGGTCGTGATCACCGGCGGGTCCGGAGCACTCGGATCGGCGATCGCCCGTCGTTTCGCCGACGAGGGCGTCGCAGCGATCGCTCTTGTCGATCGTGACCGCGAGGCGACGCACGCAGCGGCCTCCGCACTCGTGGCGAACCACGCTGGCACCGCACTCGACGTTGTTCCTGTTGTCGTCGACGTGACGGATGACGACGCAGTACTCGTGGCGTACGCGGAGCAGGTGAAACGGTTCGGCCGCATCGATGTCGCAATCAACAACGCCGGGATCGTTGCGCCCAGCGCACGACTGCACAACGTGAAGGTGGAGGATTTCCGACAGGTCCTCGACGTTAACTTGATCGGCATCTTCACCTGCATGAAAGCGGCGATACGGGCCATGCGAGTCGACGGCATGGGTGGGGCGATCGTCAATACGGCAAGCGTCGCTGGCTTCACCACGTGGACCCACTCGAGCCCCTACGGTGCCTCCAAGGCGGCCGTGATCCAACTCACCAAACTCGCCGCCGCCGAGTACGCCGCCGAGGGAATCCGGGTGAACTGCGTGAGTCCGGGCACCTTCGTGACGCGGTTCCGCGACGACCTTCCGTCCGGCGCGCTCGACGACATCAAGTCCCGCCACCCGCTCGGCCGATTCGGCACCACGGACGAGATCGCCGGCGCCTACGTCTACCTCAGCGGCGGAGCGGCCGGATGGGTGACCGGGACGAACCTGGTGATCGACGGCGGCATGGCGATCGGGTGATTCTGTCAACGTAAACGTTGGTGTTGACAAAATGCTTCGTGCCTCGTACTCTGCTGTGGCCGTGGTCACAGGGCCACGAACGCAAGGGGAGCACATGCACGAAAACACGCGCGGTCGCCGCCGTACTCGCCCTCGGCCTGCTGGCCGCGGGCTGCAGTTCGAGCAGCGATTCCACTGACGCACCGTCCACGGAGGCTGCCGCGACAGAAGCTGTCGCCACGGAGGCCGCCGCAACTGAAGCAGCGGCCACTGAAGCAGCCGACACAGAGGCAGCCGAGACAGAGGCAGCGGCGGTAACCGACGCAGCACCCGCAGCAGGCACCGACGAGGTCGCCGCCGCCAAGGCGGTCATCGAGTCGTTCCTCCAGCCGCCGACGAAGATCAACCAAACCACCCCGCTCTCGGGACCGATCGAGAAGGACAAGCTCTACGTGTTCCTCGAGTGCGAGCTCCCACAGTGCGTCGAGATCGGCGTTGGTGCGCTCGAATCAGCCAAGGCCATCGGTTGGAAGACCAAGGTCATCAAGTGGAACACCGCTGACCTCCAGACGGTGCTGACCGCCATGGACGAGGCATTGACCCTCAAGCCCACAGCCGTCACGCTCACGGGCATCCCGCAGGAACTGTGGGCTGACCGTGAGGCGGCCTACGAAGCTGCAGGCGCAATGATCATCCCGATCGCGGTTGCCGATCTAAAGCTCAGCAAGACTGTGCCGATGGGCGCCGCCATGAAGGCCGACTATGTGGCCGACGGCAATCTCGTTGGAAACTGGTTCATCGCCGACTCCAATGCCGAAGGTAAGGCCCTTGTCGCCGACGTCCCGGCGTACCCCGTACTCACCGCCCACGGGACCGGCTTCAACGAAGCCGTCGCCGCAGGTTGCAAGAAGTGCTCGGTCACCTCGCTCGAGGTCACTGTCCCGCAGCTGGCCAAGGGTGAGTTCGTACCGTCCGTTGTCTCGGCGCTCCAGAAGGACCCGTCGATCAAATACGTGATCACCACCAACGGCGCATTCATCGACGGTCTGTCCGCTGCGCTCGACGCTGCTGGCATGAAGGACGTCAAGATCGCCGGTGGTTCGGCCACGATCAACAACCTGTCGGCTCTCGACACCGGGACGGAACATGCCTGGGCCGGTGAGGCCATCCACATGGACGGCTGGATCGCCATCGACATCGCCGCTCGCGCCATGCTCGGCATGGAGATCCCCGACTCTGGTGGACGCCGGGTGCAGCAGTTATTCATCAAGGGCAACGTCGGCACGCCGACGCTGTCGCTCGACAAGCCGGACAACTTCCGCGACGAATTCAAGAAGCTGTGGGGCGTGGCCTGACCCTGGGTGAGCGGAGCGTCCTCGATGCGAGGGCGCTCCGCAAGACCTTCGCCGGTGGTCTCGCGCTCGACGGCGTTGACCTCCGGATCGGCGCGGGCGAGATCCACGCGTTGCTCGGCGAGAACGGCTCGGGAAAATCGACGCTGATCAAGATCGTGTCGGGGTATCACCGACCCGACCCGGGCAGCGTCGTCGAACTCGGCGGTGAGCGACTGCACTTCGGTGACCCTGCGTCGTCGGCTCGGCTCGGTGCGCGATTCGTCCATCAAGATCTCGGTCTCGTCGAGACCTCTTCGATCCTCGACAACCTGGCCGTGGTCGTCGGGTTCCCCACACGGCTCGGCACGATCCGTCGAGGCGCAGCGCGTGACCTCACCTGCGCCGCCCTTGCTCGCGTTGACCTCGATCTCGACCCCGACACATTGATAAGCACGCTTAGTCCCGCGCAGAAGACGGGAGTGGCTGTAGCTCGTGCACTGCTTCCGGTGGGCACGAGCGAGGCGAAGCTGCTCGTTCTCGACGAGCCGACGGCCCGTCTGCCCGAGCAGGAGGTCGCTCGTCTGCTCAGCCTCGTGCGAGCCGTCGCAGCGAATGGCGTCGGGGTGCTCTATGTAACGCACCGCCTCGACGAGGTCTTCGACGTGGCACACACTGCAAGCGTCCTGCGCGATGGTCACAAAGTCTTCGAAGGACCAGTTGCATCGCTGACCCGTGAGAGCCTGCTCGAACATCTCTTCGGCGTCGCTCGACCGAAGACCATTCGTCATGAGGCTGCTTCGGACGGAGAAGTCTTGCTGGACGTTCGCAACGTGCACTCCGAAGCCCTCGCCAACGTTTCGTTCGTTGTTCGCAGTGGCGAAGTGGTCGGTGTCGCCGGCATCACTGGATCTGGTCGTGATGCCCTGTGCGCCACGCTCTTCGGGGCCCGACCGCGAGACGCCAGCGAGGTTCACGTTGCCGGCCACCGTGTTGTCGGTGGCCGACCCACTGCCGCAATGGAACGCGGTGTTGCGTACGTTCCGGCGGAACGAAAGATCCAAGGTGCATTCCTCGGCCTCACCGCGCGGGAGAACATCGCGATCGGCGACCTCCCTCGGTTCTGGCGTCTGCCGATGCTGCGTCGGGCTCGCGAAGCTGCGGCTGCTGCCGGTTGGTTCGAGCGCTTCGATATCCGACCCGGTGCCGGACACGAGCGTCTCGTGTCGACCTTCAGCGGCGGCAACCAGCAGAAGATTGTGTTCGGAAAATGGTTCCAACGTGAACCGGTGCTCTTCCTCCTCGACGAACCCACGCAGGGCGTCGACGTGAGCGCGAAAGGCGAACTCCATCGGTGCCTGGCCGACGCAGCTGCCAACGGTGCCGCGGTGTTGATGAGTTCCTCCGACACCGACGAACTGACCTCAGCGTGTTCACGCGTGATCGTGCTGCGCAACGGAGCGCTCGTTGCCGAACTCACCGGGGCTGACATCACGCCCCACGCCATTGCCCGTGTTGCGCTCGGCATCGATGCGCACGCCGAAGTTGTCCATTCCGCCGAAGACCGAGAAAGAGCGTCTGCGTCATGAAGCGATTCCCCCGAAGCCTTGGCTTCGAGAAGTACTCCGGCGTCTATCTATGGGCGCTGTTCATTCTCGTGTTCTCGGTGTTGTCGCCGGATCTGTTCGCCAGCATGGTTACCGTCCACTCGGTTGCTGCGGGCAAGGCGGTGTCGGCGCTCCTCGCGCTGGCCATCGTCGTGCCGCTGGTGTGTGGGATCTATGACCTGTCGGTCGGGGCCAACATCAACTTCACCACCATCGTGGTGGTCAAGGCTGTTGCCGGCGGCCTCTCCGTACCTCTCGCTATCCTGCTCGGCCTTGCCGTCGGTGCGGGCATCGGCGTCGTCAACGGGTTCATCGTCGTCAAGCTCAAGGTGAACTCGTTCATCACAACGCTCGGCACTGCGTCGATCATCTCGGCATTGCAGGTGATCGTCACGGACAATCGTCAACCGCTGCCGCCGAGCCTTCCAGCGTGGCGGTCGCTGACGCAGACCAAGGTCTTCGGATTTCAGATCATCGTCTTGTACATGTTGATCATCGCTGTGGTGCTCTGGTGGGCACTGACGCACACACCGTTCGGCCGCTACCTCTACGCGATCGGCGGGAGCCCCGAGGCGGCACGATTGTCCGGCGTGAAGGTTGATATGTACACATGGCTTTCACTCACTGTGTCGGGTGGACTGTGCGGACTGGCCGGTGTGTTTTACGGATCGATCGCCGGACCGTCGTTGAGCTTCGGTGCGTCGCTGCTCCTCCCGGCGTTTGCCGCGGTGTTTCTCGGATCCACGCAGATCACACCGGGACGCTTCAACATATGGGGATCGGTACTCGCGATCTACGTGCTCGCCACCGGTGTCAAGGGGCTCCAGCTCCTCACCGACGTGCAGTGGCTCGACCCGATGTTCAGTGGTGTCGCGCTCGTCGCGGCGGTCGCCATCGCCAATGCCCGTCAGCGTTCGGGTGAGGAGCGACGGCGTCGGCGTCGTAGTGCTGAGCGGGCTGCGCCGGTGGAGCGGGGCGACTCGGTGGAGCGACTCGCCTGACGAGGGCGTGACCTCGCTCCACCTCGCCCGACAACGTACGGACGGTCCCAGATCACCTTTACGTCCGTGCTGAGCTGACCTACTCAAGGACCCCCACCACACCACCCCGAACATTTTTTCTCGATCTAAATCCAGGACCCGATTAGCAACGAATACGGGTTGAGCAACCGTGCTCGTCGCCCACCAAGGAGATTTTCCTATGAGAACATCGAGAATCCGTGCCACCGTGATCGGGGCGAGCGTCCTTTTGCTCGCCGGAATCGGCGTAGCGCAAGCAGGTCATGTCAACAAGCTGCTCGGAGGGGATCTCACCGGTCGCCAAGAGGTCGGCGCTGGCGAGAATCGCAAAATCGTAGGGGACCCGAACGGGCGTGGCGAGGTCTACGTCTTTGGTATCGACAACGATGTCATCGGCACAACTACTGTCGACAACTCACGCACGCTTTGTTACGTCCTTGTTGCCAGCGGCGTAGCGCAGCTCGGCGAAGCTCCTGGCAACGGACGCGCGGCACATATCCATCGCGGAGCCGCCGGAACCAACGGTCCAGTCGTAGCGAATCTTGCTTGGCCGCAAGACGGACAAGCCGCCGATTGCATCAGCGAGAACGAGAACGGAAAGTTCACAGCACCGGTACCGGCCGGGATCAGCCAGGAGATTCTCCAGTACCCGGAACGGTTCTACGTAAATATCCACAACACCGACTACCCCAGCGGTGCGATTCGTGCCGAGCTGAAGTCCCAGTAACAATCGCAGCGAGCGCACTGCAATTTGGCCGTCGAAACAACGAGATTGTCGACCTCACAACGAAGACCGTCTGCGCAAAAGCGCCGACGGCCTTCGGTGAGTTCGCTTTGCTTCCGCGCTTCTCGCCCAATATCTCGTCGGCGAACTACAGCTGTTCGTGAATCAACGCGTTCGTGAACCCAACGGCGGTACCCAGCGGCCGATCGATCTTCGACGATGTTGAGCGACTGCGGTTCGCGCAGTCGAACGCGTATCACGGTGGCATCGTCGTCAACCGATACACGCCCGATGTAAACGTGGCACGGACGCCGGTAGAGGCGTCTCCCACCGATCGCATCGAATTCCCGAACCAATCACCGCGATACCGTGTCGCCCGCAACAAGCTGCTCGCCCCCGAATTGCAGGTGCAACGGGCTACGCTCCCTGTAGTGATAACTGGTGCGGTTCCTTTCTGGGAGAGCAATGCGCAAAACGTTGAGTTGATTCGGACATCGTGAACAGGGTGTGAGCGTTGCCTTCGGTCTCGCGACGCCCCGCTCCCGTTCGACCGAAGGTCGACGTTGTAGATGCAGGTGGTGACCGGCCGGAACGCCCGTCCAGAGCGGTTTGAACGGCGGTGAGTCTTCAGAGCACGGTGTTTGGTGCCGATGATTTTCCAATGCCGAGCCGAGCTACTTCCCACCGTTCCCGGGCCCGTGTTGCCTTTACTGCGAGCGTCTTGTTGAGTGTCGTGGCATCGCTCGCGCCCGGGTGGGTCTTGAACAGGCGCAACGAGCAAGCGCTCGATCGTCAGGCGACGGTGCTCGAGCGAACCTTCGGCCTCGAAGTCGGTGCGCTCCTCAGCGAGTTGCGAACGTTGGCGCCGCGCTGGTTGGCATCGGATCCTCAAATGGCAATGATGGGGCAACCCGACTCCTGGGGATCGCCTCCGTCGGTCAAACCGAAGCGCTTGTTTCCGGGCTTCATTGCCTTCGAATCGCCGTTTCGGCTCGCTCCGGGCGAAACGACCGACACGCTGCTAGCCACGTACGTCGAAAGGGGCCCGGCGGGATATCAACAGACGAACACGATGGTCGCCAAGAACTTCACCGCGGTTCTGACTTCCATGGGCCTTGCGCCGATACCGACCGACGCTGCGAAACCCCGCTTCGTCGATCTCAAGTTCGATTCGATGCAACAGGCACAGATGATACGTTCACCGAGGATCACTTCCGCTCAATCGGCGGAGTCGTCCCTAACGTGGGCGTTGGCCTTTCCGGTGGCGAATCGGGGTTGGCTCGTAGCTCCCATCGATACCACTGGACTCTCCCAACTCACGCCGGGCAAAGGGAGCGAATCCTTCGACATCGCCGTGCACGCCGGTACGACAGAAAAGGCACAACTTGTGGGCCGTCTGGCCATGAGAACCCGTGCGTCGTCGCTTCGGCGAACGGTTACCACCTCGATCCATCTCGAACAGCCATTCACATTTGCTGTGTCCGCCGACCGAAACTTCGCCACCGGCTCGGCGCCGAACCCCACGCTGATCCTCATTGCCGGACTCATCGTGTCGTCGATCGTGGCTCTCGGCCTTCGGCTCAGGCAGCAGGCACGCGAAACACGTGTACTTACCGATGAACGCGATGCAGCCAATATCTTGGCCCGCACCGATCCGCTCACCCAGCTACCGAATCGACTCGCGATCACCGAAGCACTCGAACGCACCTGCGAAGGTATTCGCGTTGGACCGATGGCTCTGCTCCTTTGCGACCTCGACCGCTTCAAGATCGTCAACGACGCCCGAGGCCATGACGCCGGCGATCTCCTTCTCATCGAAGTCGCTCGGCGACTCCAGCGCGTTGCACCGAAGTCGTTGGTGGCTCGTTTGAGCGGCGATGAGTTCGTCGTTCTCCTCACTCCCACGTCGGTCGAAGACGCCATCGACAGCGCGCACCTAATCGTGGAACGACTACGCGAACCGTTCCCCATTGGCACCGATCAGGTCGTCATCGGGGCCAGCGTCGGCATCACGATCTGCCAGCCCGACATGGCCACGGACCGATCGTCGCTCCTGCGAGACGCCGACCTGGCCATGTACGCTGCCAAACGCGACGGCGGCAATCGCGTTCACGTTGCGACCGACGAACTCCGCGAAAGCAGCGGCGGGCAATTGGACATCGAACTCGGACTACGCGCCGCCTTCGGCACCGGACAACTCGTGGCCTGGTACCAGCCGCTCGTTGATCGTCACGCCGAGATCCGTGCTCTCGAAGCGCTCGTGCGATGGCAGCACCCCACCCGAGGACTTCTTAGCCCCGGCCTGTTCCTCCCCGCCGCAAAACGCGCCGGACTGCTTGCCGAGATCAGCACCGACGTTCTGTCACAGGTCTGTCGCGACGTCGCAACATGGAACCGGCAACGAATCGACCAGGGGAACGATCCGATCATCGTTCATGTGAACTGCGTCGAAGAACAACTTATGGACCCGTCGTTCGCGGATGTCGTCGGTTCCTACCTTGCGTCGAGTGGTTTGAACCCCGCGCATCTGTTGCTCGAGATTTCGGAAGAAACGGCGATGGATCGTCTCCCCAAGGGCTTGCCGACCATTCAGTCGATCCGAGCCATGGGCGTGCGATTCAGCCTCGACGACTTCGGATTCGGAAACGCTTCACTCACCATGGTCCGACAACTCGGCGGCGTCGCCGAGATCAAAATCGACAAATCAATCGTCGACGGACTTGCCAACCCGACCGGACCCGACCCGGCCGATATCGCCGTGATCGAAGCGGTTCGTAAGTTCGCAGACGACCAAGGCATCGTGCTCGTCGCCGAGGGAATCGAACAACAGCAACAACGCGACCTACTCATCCACCTCGGCGTCGACCTCATGCAGGGCTACCTCTTCTTCCGACCCAACACGCCCGAACACACCCAAGCACTCCTCCTCCCCCAACAAAGCGCGCTCATACCAACCGGCTCAGCCACCGTTTGATCTGGCCGGCGATCGGTTTCGGTCCGCGCATGCGTCTACATCTGACGATCGAAGCGCTGCAATCGATAGAGGACGTGTGGTCGCAAAGGGTCACCCGGTGCAACGGACGGATGTTCGAAGTCATCGTCCGGATCGTGCGTCATTCCGAGCTTTTCCATGACGCGCCGAGACCTCACGTTGATCCCCGAGGTAAACGAAACGATCTCCTCGAAGCGAAGGCGATCGAAACCGTCGTCAATCGCCGAGCGCGCCGCCTCTGTCGCCAGCCCAGATCCCCAGAAGCGTTTGGCAATTCGCCAACCCACTTCGACGGCCGGGGTGAAGTGTGCTTCGAACGTTGGTTTCCAAAGCCCGACATATCCGATGAACTCTCCGCTGCTCTTCAACTCAACAGCCCAGAGTCCGAATCCGTGGCTGTCGAAGTCACCCTCTATCCGGTCTACGAAGGCATCACTTTCTGTTCGTGACAGCGTCGCTGTGAAGAACTCCATCACGATCGGATCAGCGTTGAGTTCCGCGAACGGTTCACGATCGGAATCGTTCCATCGACGAAGGCGGAGGCGCTCTGTGTGGAGCTCACCGTCCATGAACGAAGTATTCACGAGCGAAGTATCTCACGGGCGAGTATGAAGCGCGACCAGACATTCCGCGGCGTTCTATGTCGTGACGAATCCCATCCCGCTCGCGAGGGCCGTGCCGCCACGCAACTCGCCGGAGCAGAAGGGAAACCTTGTCGGAGTGGTCTCGATCAGATGGTCGAACGGCCATCGGGCACTGCGTGTCACTTCTCCCCGCGATGACCGAAGTAGACAGGCCCTTCCCGACGAAGGCGGGAAGTTCGCCCCGACAACAACCACGTATACATATATATACGTCGTCCATGAGTCTCTCACAAGAAGCGATCGTGGACGCTGGGGCAAAGGTCGTGGCCGACCACGGATGGGCGGCTCTCAGTACCCGCTCCGTCGCTGGGCGACTCGGAGTCACCCCGATGGCTCTGTATCGACACGTTGACAACAGCAGCCAACGCCCGAGACAGGAGCCTACGCATCACGGCCGCGGGAACCATCGCACTTAAGCAACTCGACATCACCATCGCCTAGACACGCACTCTCGCCCATCTGCCCCGCAACCACGGATAAGCGGGTGATCCTCTCCAAACTGGTGGAGCCTCATTGGTATGTGCGCAGAGCATTAGGTAACCCCTGTCACCGGCAACTCTGGGCGGGCTCACCCGACGACCGACGCCGGCTTCAGGTGACACCGATCATGCGCCGCTCATCCCACCGCTTCGGGCAGAGTGCGCCGGGTCTGGGCCACGATGAGCGGGTTTTTAGCCGGCCGGGCGCTGCCTTGATGGCGTGGTCAATCAATCGCGGCGGCGTCTGGTCAAGAGCAAAACAAACGGGAGCAACGCGAACAGCGCCAGCCCTCCGATCACTGCCACGAAATCGCCGGTGCCCAAACTGCCGCGGTTCACAAGGTGATAGATAACGTGCGGAATGCCATAGAGCAACGAAGCTACGCACGCTGCCAAAACGAGCGAACGCTCCAACGAGAACGCAGCCAGAATCAACACCGCAGCAAGTGCAAGATTGAGTCCTCCCACATCGCGGATCAGGTGCTCGTTAAACGGGCCGTCAACTCCTACCCAAATACGTCCGAACCCCGGAAATTCGTCGTAGAAGGAACGCGGGCCAAACTGCGCCCACAAGCCGACGACGACCGACGTAGCGGCGAG
>JANOWU010000302.1:0-13075 GCA_031418035.1 Acidimicrobiia bacterium | reverse complement strand
GCGGACTTTCCGCCACCTGCGGATTCCCCGCCAGCGGCTGCGCCTCCCGTAGCGTCGACGCCGCCTCCAACTCCGGCGCGCGTCCTGCCGACGCTGCGCCCAAGCAGCGGGGTCGACCCGAATGCCGTACCACCCATGAGGAAGGCGGGCGTGGCCGACGCGGCCCGCGCCCAGCTGGTCGGCACCCGCTCGCCCAGCGGTGAACCGAGACCTCGCTTGGGCTCAGGGCCCGGTGCGCAATCGGCGACCCCAGCCGCGGCGACCGCAGCCGGGGCGAACGCAAACCCCAACACGAACCCTGCCCCAAGCCCATCGATCTCACCCGGCGACGTGACGGTCGAGCTCTTGAACACCGAGCTCGAGTTGCTTCTGGAATCCGTGGGCGCGCGAGCGCGAGCGATTTTCCGCACGGGGCGCTTCACCCGACTGAGTCAGGGGCGCGCCGTCATGAGCGTCGCCAATGAGGCAACGCTGGTCCGCGCCCGCGAAGTGGAGACGGAGTTGGCGACCGCGATCGCACAACGCTACGGCGGCCTCGGCGTTCGCCTGCGATCCGACGAAAGCACAGAGGATGCAGACGAAAGCGCCGACGGTGCCGATAGCGCCGAGACCCCAGCCCCTGCGGCGGCGAACACGCGAGTGGAGCTGTCCGAAGATCACGAGGTTGACCTCGACGAATTGGTCGACGCACCGGCTGACAGCGGAAACAACGCGTTCGACCAAATCGCCGCGGCGTTCCCGGGTGCCGAAATTGTTGAGTGATCGCCGTGGCGTAACCTCGTTCCGACAGTATCTTCTGTACACGTACTTTTTCACTTTCTACTCCCCGATCCTTGAGGTGCACGGTGTCTGACTTTCCCGACATGAACGGCTTGCTGGCCCAGGCGATGGCCATGCAACAACAACTCGTCGAAGCACAAGAGGCGGCCGCCGCGCAAACAGTGGAAGGGGTGGCGGGCGGCGGTGTCGTGCGCGTCGAGGTGTCGGGCACCATGGAGTTCAAGCGTTTTCACCTTGACCCGGCCGTGGTCGATCGGTCCGACGTGGGCATGCTGGAAGATCTGCTGCTCGCGGCCGTTCACGACGCCGCAACGCAGGTCGCTGCACTCACCCAGCAGACAATGGGCGGCATGGATCTCGGTGGTCTTCAGGGCCTTCTCGGTTAACCGGATGGCCAACGTGTACAGCGGTCCTGTCCAAGAGCTGATCGACGAGCTCGGCCGCCTCCCCGGCATCGGTCCGAAATCGGCTCAACGCATCGCCTTCCACCTTCTGAAGCGTCCGAAAGACGACGCGCTTCGTCTTGCGCACGCGGTCACGAAGGCCAAGGATCGAGTGGTGTTCTGCACGCGGTGTTTCAACATCGCAGAGCTACACGTCGACGCTGAAATAAGTTCACATACGGAATGCTCGATCTGTCTCGACACTCGACGCGACGAGCACATCATCTGTGTCGTCGAGGAGCCGAAAGACATCGTTGCCGTCGAGAGGACCAAGGAGTTCCGTGGTCGCTATCACGTGCTGCAAGGAGCGATCAATCACCTCGAGGGCATCGGACCCGACCAGATCCGCATCAAGGAACTGCTGACCAGGCTCGGCAACGAGGACATCAACGAAGTCATTCTGTGCACCAACCCGAACCTCGACGGTGAAGCAACGGCAATGTACCTGGCCCGGCTCCTCAAGCCACTTGGCGTTTCGGTGTCACGAATCGCCAGCGGTCTGCCGGTGGGAGGCGACCTGGAGTACGCCGACGAGTTGACCCTCGGTCGTGCCCTCGAAGGTCGACGTCGTATCGAGGGTTGACATGCGAATCCGGGGGAGACGTGCTGTGGTTGCTGTCGCCGGGCTGTTCACAACTGCCGTGCTCGCGATCGCATCAGCAGTCGTACCACCGGCGCGCGCCGACACGGTGCCGAAGACCGTGTCCGTGCCCGCGTACTCGGCGGTCCCGGAGTTCGCTGCCCTTCGCACCGATGTGAATGCCGAAGTCCGGCTCCTCGGCCCGCAGGCCCAACGGTATGTGACGGGTCGCTCGTGGCGTCCGGGCTGTCCGATCGCGGTCACGGATTTGCGGGTGGTCATGGTTCGCTATGTGGACTTCTCGGGGGAGGAGCGTGAAGGACCGCTTCTCCTGCATCGCACGCATGCCCGCAAGATTGCAAGAGTGATGGAGAGCCTGTATGCGGCGCGGTTCCCGATCGCCAAAATCCTCCCCGTCGATGAATACGGCGCCGACGACGATCGATCGACCCTCGACAACAACACCTCGGCCTTCAACTGTCGGCGGGCCTACGGCTCCAAGCACTGGTCGCGCCACGCATACGGAGCGGCGATCGATATCAGCCCTGTCCAAAACCCCTACGTGCGCTCCGACGGAACCGTGCTCGATCCTGCGGCGCAGCCCTACCTCGACCGCACCGTGGACTCGCCGGGCGTCATTGCCGCAGACGGCCCGGTGGTGCGGGCGTTTGTGGCGATCGGTTGGGGATGGGGAGGAAACTGGCGCACGATTCGGGACTACCAGCACTTTTCGGCGAACGGCCGGTAGAACATCGCGCCAGAAACTTCAAGTTGAGTGGAATACACTTAAGTTTGTTGCTGTTCGAAGAAGCAACCGTTTGGTGTACGCCGGGTGTCCACGTAGGATTTATCTTCCTGCGGCGACGCGAGTGACTCGTGTTGCCACACCCAGTTCTGCACCCGCCAAAACCAGTAGCCAACCAGTAGCACACTCAATCTCAGCGCTTGAAGGAGCCCCCAATGCCCAAGGCAGTCGGAATCGACCTCGGTACCACCAACTCCGTCGTCAGTGTTCTCGAGGCAGGCGAGCCTGTCGTCATCCCCAACTCCGAAGGTCAACGCACCACGCCGTCGATCGTCGGGTTCAACAAAGCCGGTGAAGTCCTTGTGGGCGAAGTGGCCAAGCGTCAGGCGATCACCAACCCTGATCGGACCATTCGTTCCGTCAAGCGTCATATGGGTACGAACTGGCACGTCGATATCGACGGCAAGAAGTACAACAGCCAAGAGATCAGCGCCCGCACGCTCATGAAACTCAAGCGCGACGCCGAGGCCTATCTAGGCGACACCGTCACCCAGGCCGTGATCACGGTGCCCGCATACTTCGACGACGCACAGCGTCAGGCCACCAAAGAAGCCGGTCAGATCGCCGGGCTCGAGGTCTTGCGCATTGTCAACGAACCCACCGCTGCCGCCCTGGCCTATGGACTAGACAAAGAGGGCACCAAGGACCAGACCATTCTGGTGTTCGACCTCGGTGGCGGTACCTTCGACGTCTCGATCCTCGAGATCGGCGACGGCGTCTACGAAGTGAAGTCCACGAGCGGCGACACGCACCTCGGTGGCGACGATTGGGACCAGGCCGTCATCGACTGGCTCACCAAGGAGTTCAAGAACAACGAAGGCGTGGACCTGGGGGCCGACAAGATGGCCGTGCAGCGTCTCAAGGAAGCAGCCGAAAAGGCCAAGATCGAACTGAGTCAGGTTCTACAAACCCAAATCAACCTGCCGTTCATCACCGCGACGAGCGAGGGCCCCAAGCACCTCGACGTCACACTCACCCGGGCCAAGTTCCAAGAACTGACGGCCAACCTTGTCGAGCGTTGCCGCGGACCATTCGAATCGGCGATTCGCGATGCCGACCTCACCAAGGAAAAGCTCGATCACGTCGTGCTCGTCGGCGGTTCCACCCGGATGCCGGCGATCCAGGATCTCGTGCACTCGATGACCGGGAAGGAGCCTCACAAGGGCGTCAACCCCGACGAGGTCGTCGCAATCGGCGCTGCCGTGCAGGCCGGCGTGTTGAAGGGCGACGTCAAAGACGTGTTGCTCCTCGACGTGACCCCGCTCAGCCTGGGCATCGAAACCAAGGGTGGCGTGATGACCAAGCTCATCGAGCGCAACACGACGATCCCCACGACCGGCAAGCAAACCTTCACCACCGCCGAAGACATGCAGCCGTCCGTCGAGATCCACGTCTTGCAGGGCGAACGCGAGATGGCCGACTACAACAAGTCCCTCGGAAAGTTCCAGCTCATCGACCTTCCGCCGGCACCGCGTGGCGTGCCCCAGATCGAGGTCACCTTCGATATCAACGCCGACGGCATCGTGCACGTCTCGGCTACGGACCGCGCCACCGGGAAGGCCCAGTCCATGACCATCAGCGGTCAGTCGTCACTGTCGAAGGACGACATCGCCCGCATGGTGAAAGATGCGGAGGCACACGCCGAGGAAGACAAGCGCCGCCGTGAGGAAGCCGACGTCAAGAACCAGGCCGACACCATGGTGTATCAGACCGAAAAGATGCTGCGAGAGAACGGCGAGAAGGTTTCGGGCGACGAAAAGACCCGCATCGAGGCGGCACTCGCCGACTTGAAGGGCGTGAAGGATGGCGGCGACATCGAAGCCACCAAGCGCGCCGTCGAGCAACTCTCGACGGCCAGTCAGTCGTTTGCCCAGAAGCTCTACGAGTCCGCTGCAGCTGAGCAGTCGGCCGCGGGCGGTTCTAGCGCCGGAGGAGAGGGTGGCTCAAGCCGACCCTCCGACGACGACATTATCGACGCCGAAATCGTCGACGAAAAGTAGGCGGCGATGTCTGGAGACGAGAACGCCGGGGGCGACACCCCCGGCGAGCAGAGGCCTGAGCACGACGCGGCCGCGATCGACGCGGCCATCGCCGAAGCTGAGGCGATCGCAGCGGCGGCTGCGCTCACGCCCGATGAAGTCCTGACGGCGTTGCGGGAACGAAATGACTATCTCGGCTCACTTCGCCGGTTGCAGGCCGATTTCGAGAACTATCGAAAGCGCGCCCTCCGCGACCAGGACAGTGCCGCCGAACGGGCAGGTGAGAAGGTAATCACTCGATTGCTTCCGGTTCTCGACACCTTCGAGCTCGCGCTTTCCCATGAGAGCGACCCCGACAACAGCCCGGTGGCCAAGTTGCACGATCAACTTCTGAATGCCTTGGAAAGCGAAGGGCTTTCCCGCGTCGCGCCCCTCGATCAGCCTTTCGACCCTGCGGCTGCGGAGGCCGTGATCCATGAGGAAGGCGACGACGACAACGCGGGACCAACGGTCATCGAGGTTCTTCGCGCCGGATATCTATGGAAGGGTCGCGTCGTTCGAGCCGCCATGGTCAAAGTGAAGGGCTGACCCGGAACGGGTCGCTTCGCGCCAACAATCGCGGCAACACTTCTGTCCACGTACCCACACCACTCGAGGAGGTGAACCAATGACACAGCCACAACGTGAATGGCTCGACGTCGACTATTACCGAGCGCTCGGCGTCTCCACGACGGCCAGCGAAAAAGAGATCACCAAGGCCTATCGGAAGTTGGCCAAGGAGAATCACCCCGACTCCCACCCGGGCCGCGAAGAGCGCTTCAAGGAGATCAGTTCGGCCTACGCCGTGCTGTCCGACGCCGAAAAGCGCAAGAGCTACGACGAGGTTCGCCGCCTCGGGCCGGGTGCCTTTGGCGGGTTTGCGGGAGGTGGCGGTTTCGGTGGGCCGAATGGCGGAAACGTCGGCGATCTCGGCGATCTGCTCGGTGGCCTCTTCGGCAACCGCGGTGGACAGCGCAAACGGGCTTCGGCACCGGGTCCACGGCGCGGCGACGACCTCGAGAGCACCCTCAATCTGTCCTTTGAAGATGCGGTGAACGGCGTGACGACCACGGTCACGTTGATGGGCTCGGGGCCGTGTTCGACCTGCAACGCGACCGGGGCCGCCCCCGGCACGAGCCCCATCGTCTGTTCCGCATGCGGGGGCCGTGGTGTGGTCGACGCCAACCAGGGGTTCTTCAGCTTCAGTCAACCGTGCAACATGTGCGGAGGCAACGGCATGCGCGTTGAGCGGCCATGTCCCACGTGCAATGGTTCAGGCGGGGAGCAGAAGGCTCGTGAGGTGAAGGTTCGGATTCCCGCCGGTGTCGAGAACGGCCAGCGGATTCGGCTCAAGCAACGCGGGGGAATGGGCGCGAACGGGGGACCCCCGGGAGATCTCTACGTGGTCGTTCGGGTGAAGGAGCACCAGCTCTTCGGTCGACGGGGCAAAAACCTCACGATGACCGTGCCGGTGCGCTTCACCGAGGCGGCCCTCGGCGCCACGATCTCGGTCCCGACGTTGGAGGGTCCGGTGTCGCTGAAGGTTCCCGCGGGAACCAAAACCGGTCGCACCATGCGGGTCAAGGGTCGCGGTGCTGCGGCGGCCGGCGGCGCGGGAGACCTCCTGGTCACCCTCGAGATTGCGGTGCCACCGGAGCTCAGCGTTGCCCAGCGCGCGGCGATCGAGGCGTTGCGTGATGCCGAAGCCGGCGAGCCGTGGAATCCGCGGGCCGGTCTTGGCGTTTGAGTGAACGACGGGCCCAGAATGGGCACCGCCAACATGAACTTTGAACGGAGGTGTTTGACATGATGAACGATCCTGACGACGTGGTGATGGCCCGAGCGGTGTTTGTCATTTCTGTCGCCGCCGAGCTCGCGGGTATGCACCCGCAAACCCTGCGGATCTACGAACGAAAAGGTTTGCTCGAGCCGTCTCGAACCGGGGGCGGAAGCCGTCGGTACAGTCAACGCGATATTGCAAGATTGCATCGAATAGCGGAGCTCACCAATGCAGGCATGAACCTCGAGGGTGTGCGTCAAGTCATGGCCCTGGAAGACGAAGTCCGACAGCTCCGTGAGGAACTCGCCGCGACGAAGGCCCAACTCGTGCACGCGGTCGAGGAAACGCGTCGCCAGTACCGGCGAGATCTGGTGCCGCTGTCCAACCTGCCGGTGCCCAGTCCCTTGCGGCCGCGCTAACTGCCTCGATTTCCTGGGTATTCGCTAAGCCATCCGAATCAAAAACCTGCGCAGCGCTACTCCTGTCCTCGGATCATGCCGACAGGAGAAGGTGCGTCGCAGGACTACGAAAACCGCCAGAGTTGGAAAGCGCGGCCGAAGACCGCCTTCCTGATTCGAGTTCTGCTTTTTGTGGTGCCAATCGTGGGCGGTATCAGCACCACGATGCTGTTGGGTCGAGCGTTCTTTCGGCCGACGTGGAGTCTTCCGGTCCGCTTGCTGTGGATCGCCGCCATGTTCGTGGTGGCGTCGAAGGTCAGCGGAAAACTGGCCCGCCTCTGCGATCGCTTCCTCCCACTCGCCGCGCTGTGCCAGTTGAACCTACGGTTCCCCAAGGAGGCACCGTCGCGCATGAAGGCGTCGTTGCGGTCCGGGAGCACGTCGCATCGGGCCCGAATCATGGAGGAGTTTCGTACGCAGGGCCTGTCCAAGGATCCCCAAACTGCCGCGGAACAGGTGTTGGATCTGATCGCGATTCTGAACGTCCACGATCGAAAGACTCGGGGGCACTCCGAAAAAGTACGCGCGCTGGCCGACGTGATCGCGTCGGAGATGGATATGCCCGAGCGCGACCGCAACCGTTTGCGGTGGGCGGCGATACTCCACGACATGGGCAAGATCACGGTTCCGGCGGCCATCTTGAACAAGCCCGGCAAACCGACCGACGAGGAATGGGAAATCCTCAAGGGCCACCCGGGAGCCGGGAAGGACAAGGTCTCGGGTCTCGAAAGCTGGCTCGGTGACGCCATCAACTGTGTGTGGGAACATCACGAGCGTTTCGACGGCACCGGCTACCCGAACCGCCTCACCGGCGCGCAGATGAGTGTGTTCTCTCGCATTGTCGCCGTCGCCGACAGCTTCGAAGTCATGACGGCGGCTCGGTCGTACAAGAGGCCGATGAGCTATGAAGACGCCCGAGCCGAATTGGTCCGATGCTCAGGTACCCATTTCGATCCGGAGGTCGTTCGAGCGATGCTCCAGGTCGGTCGCCGACGTACCCAGGTGGCTTCGGGACTGCTCTCGTCGTGGGTTTCGAACCTGACGGCAGACTCCGGGCGAATCGGCAACATCGTGCGAACCGTGTCGCAAAATGCGTCTTCGACGAGTGGCGCTGCAGCGATCGCCCCGGTGGCCAAGGGGCTGCAGATGGCCGCAGCACCGAGCGCAGAATACGGAACCTCGTTGTTCACCGCGGTCGGGCTCAAAGTCGTCACGGTCAAAGCCGTCGCCGCGAAGGTCGCAACGGGAAAGGTCGTCGCAATCGTCGCATCGACCGTCGCCCTGACGGTGCCGAGCACCCAGGCGACCATCCAGCCGACCACCACGCCCGTCACGAGTGCGTCCACCATGACGACCACGACGACCAGCCCGTCGCGGCTCGCGTTGATCGACGAAACCACGACAACCGAACCAACCACGTCACCCGCAACGACGGCGCCGGTCGCGGCGCCCGTGGTAGTCACGACCCGTGCGCCGGAGCCAACCACGACGGTCACCACACCGGTGGCACCGAGCCCGCTCACCACCGTCGCTCCGACCACCGTCGCCCCGACACCGACCACGACCGTCGCCCCGACATCGACCACGACTGTCGAAACCACGACAACAACCGAAGCGGTTACGACGACGACCGCGTTGGTGACGACCACGTTGCCGGTCATCGCCGTTGACACCCCCACGACCACCACCACGACCACCACCACGACCACCACGACGACGACAACGACCGTGCCACCCTTGATGAATCCACCCACGGCGTGCGGGTCGAGTGGGTGGTACATGGAAGTGTTCGCGAACCGTCATCTCCACGGCAACGCGGTCGCGATAACCGACAGCTGTCCGTCCTCCCCCAAGGTTGATTGGGACCGTGGGTCACCCGGTGTCGTCGTCGATCCCGACTACTTCTCCGTGCGACTCACGGCCGACGTCCACTTCAACGGCGGCGCCTACGACCTCACCATTGGTTCGGACGACGGCATCCGCGTCTGGATCGATCAGCGCTTGGTGTTCGACGAGTGGTACACCCGTTCGATCTCCAGCGACACCGTGAGCATTGATCCTTCGCCGGGCGTGCATCGAATCGTGATCGAATACTTCGAGCAGGATCGTGTGGCCGAGATCGACTTCGCCATCAGCCCGAGCACCACGCTAATGGTCGGCGGCTCACCGATCGTGACGCGCTCACCGGCCCCGCCACCCGTAAGGCCGGCGTATGTGATCGACATGGTGAACAACGCCGTCCCCGCGGGCGACGCCGATCAGGCCATTGCCGTACACCCGACGACCGGCGAGCTCTACGTCTCCTCGAGTACGAACGACACGGTCTACCGCCTCGATGTCCTCACCAACGCATGGGTGCCCGTCGCAGGAACCGGAACCAGCGGCTTCAGCGGCGACGGGGGACCGGCCCTGACCGCGTCGCTCGACAATCCGGCGGGGCTCGCCTTCGACCCTTTAGGAAACTTGTACATCGCCGACAAAGAGAATCACCGCATTCGGATGGTGAACGTCCTCGGGATCATTTCGACATTCGCCGGAACCGGCGTCGGTGGGTCGTCGACCGGCGACGGGGGCCTGGCGACTGCGGCGACCTTCACCGAGGTTCGCGACCTGGACTTCGGGGGCAACGCTGTGTTCGTCAACGATGGTGGCACCCGAATCCGACGCATCTCCCTCCTGGGCTCCATAAGAACCGTGTTGGGCGACGGTGTTTCGGATGCCGGTATGGAGGGCGAACTCGCAACCGACTTCAGCCTGCGCGACGCAACGGACGTGTCGTGGCGCAGCAACTACCTTGCCGTCGCTGACCGGAACCGGATCGTGTATTCGGGGATATCGTCGACGTCGCGGGCGCACGTTCGCGCGGGTGAAGGCTCCTCCGACGATGAGGGGGAAATCGGGCTGAGCGCTCGCGTCATGACCCCGAAGAGTGTGCTGCTCCTGGCTATCCCGGGACAACCAGGGGCCAACGCCAACGTCTTCTATGGCGAGTTCGAGTCGAACCTGATCCGGGCCGTGTTGGAGGCGACCGAGACCGTGTGGACCATCGCCGGCGTGCGTGGCACGAACGGTTCGGCGGGTGACGGTGGCCCGGCCACGGACGCGAAGTTGCGGGAGATTACCGATCTCGCGCTGGACCGGATATCCGGCAAGATCTACCTTCTTGACCACGGTCCCACTCCGGCCATCCGGGTGCTCCGCTGAGCTAACCCCCCGGCGTACGGGCTTCGTACACAACTACGGCCCGAAAGCGCCGAAACCGTCGATTTGGGGTCGGGTTGTGGACGTTTCGGCCCGCTGTATCGTCGAAACACGATGACTCGAAGGCAGGGTTCGTCGATCGCGCGTGTCGGTCTCGGGAATATTCGTTGGCACGAGTGCGCTTATGAAAGTTGATACGTTCTTTATCAACTTTTCCGGGAGGAACCAGTGGCAATTGATCCGAACAAGTGGACGCTGAAAACGCAAGAGGCATTCAACGCGGCCGTGTCGGCGGCCAAGGAGCGCTCCAATCCTGAAGTCACACCCGACCACCTGCTTGCCGCCCTGATCGGGCAGGAGGGCAGCGTCGTCCTTCCGTTGATCAGCCGTGTCGGCATTGCACCGACGTCGCTGCGGAACTCCCTGGAGGAGTCGATCGCGAAGTTGCCGCGAAGTTACGGAAGCGACGCCACCATCGGCCGCGAACTGCGCGAGGCCCTCGAGCGAGCCGATGCCGAACGAGTCGCTCTGACCGACGAGTACCTCTCCACCGAGCATCTCCTCCTTGCCATGACCGATCGTGTGGGGGTCACCCGCGAGGCCCTGCTCGGCGGGCTGCAGGCCATCCGGGGGAGCCACCGCGTCACGAGCCAGTCACCGGAGGAAACCTTTGGCGCCCTCGAAAAATACGGCCGCGACCTCACCGAAGCCGCACGAAAAGGCAAACTCGACCCGGTCGTGGGACGCGACGAGGAGATCCGACGCACCATCCAGGTGTTGGCGCGTCGAACCAAGAACAACCCGGTCCTCATCGGCGAACCCGGCGTCGGCAAGACCGCCATCGTCGAAGGTCTCGCCCGACGAATCATCGACGGGGACGTTCCGGAAAGCCTGAAGAACCGTCGACTCATCTCACTCGACCTGGCGTCGATGGTGGCCGGTGCGAAGTATCGCGGCGAATTCGAGGAACGTCTGAAGGCGGTCTTGAAGGAGATCTCCGACTCCGATGGCGAGGTCATCACCTTCATCGACGAGTTGCACACCGTGGTCGGCGCCGGTGCGACCGGTGAAGGAGCGATGGACGCCGGAAACATGTTGAAGCCACTCCTGGCTCGCGGCGAGCTGCGCATGATCGGCGCCACCACCCTTGATGAGTATCGCAAGCACATCGAAAAGGACCCCGCCCTCGAACGACGCTTTCAGCAGGTCTACGTCGGCGAGCCCTCGGTCGAAGCCACCATTGCCATCTTGCGAGGATTGAAAGAGCGCTACGAGGTCCACCACGGAGTCCGCATTCAAGACAGCGCACTCGTTGCCGCTGCCGTCCTGTCCAATCGATACATCACGGCCCGGTTCCTCCCGGACAAGGCGATCGATCTCGTCGACGAGGCTGCATCGCGTCTTCGTATCGAGATCGACTCGATGCCAACGGAAATCGACGTTGTGGAACGTCGGATGCGCCAGCTCGAAATCGAGCAGGTCGCCTTGGCCAAGGAAACCGATTCGGGTTCTGTCGAGCGGCTTGGCGCCCTGGAAAAGGAGCTTGCCGATCTCCGTGAACAGTCCGACGGCATGCGTGCGCACTGGGACCAGGAGAAGACCGCCATCTCGGTCATTCGTCTCCTCAAGGAAAAGCTCGAAACCGCGCGTGCCCAACTCGACCGTGAGGACGACCTCGAAAAGGCTGCGGCGATCCGCTACGGCGATATTCCCGAGCTGGAACGCCAGGTCCTCGACGCCACCAAGGTGTTGGAAGAGGCGCAGGCCGACGGCAAGATGCTGAAGGAGGAGGTCGACTCGGAAGACATCGCGGAAGTTGTCGGAAAGGCGACCGGTATCCCTGTCACCCGATTGCTGGAAGGGGAGATCTCCAAGCTCGTGCGGATGGAAGACGTCTTGCACGAGCGCGTGGTCGGCCAGGAGGCCGCAGTCATTGCGGTCTCCAACGCGATTCGGCGGAACCGAGCGGGGCTGTCGGACCCGAACCGACCGATTGGTTCGTTCCTGTTCCTCGGTCCGACCGGCGTCGGCAAGACCGAGCTCGCCCGCAGTGTTGCCGCGTTCCTGTTCGACGACGAACGCGCCATGGTTCGTATCGATATGAGCGAGTACATGGAGAAGCACTCGGTGTCGCGTCTGATCGGCGCGCCGCCGGGATATGTCGGGTACGACGAGGGCGGCCAGCTCACCGAAGCTGTGCGTCGTCGTCCGTATTCGGTGGTGCTGCTCGACGAGCTGGAAAAGGCGCACCCCGCGGTGTTCAACGTGTTGCTGCAGCTCCTCGACGACGGCCGCCTCACCGATGGTCAGGGACGCACGGTCGATTTCACCAACGTGGTGTTGGTGATGACCTCCAACATCATGGGTGAGCCGATCGAGTACTTCCGCCCGGAGTTCGTGAACCGTATCGACGAGATCGTCCGGTTTCGACCGTTGGAGCAGGGCGACATGGGCCGGATCGTCGAGATCCAGTTGGGTGCGTTGCGTGAGCG
The DNA here is from genome assembly GCA_031418035.1 of Acidimicrobiia bacterium. Classification (GTDB taxonomy): domain Bacteria; phylum Actinomycetota; class Acidimicrobiia; order Acidimicrobiales; family JANYDT01; genus JANOYY01. The sequence continues at coordinate 518 of JANOWU010000302.1, read as the reverse complement.
ATTGGCTGAACGTCGCATCACCCTCGACGTGAGCGATTCAGCGTTGAGCTGGTTGGCGACGCGCGGCTATGACGCGGCGTTCGGTGCCCGTCCCCTGAAACGCCTCCTGCAACGATCAATCTCCGATGCCCTGGCGAAGTTGCTACTCGCCGGAGAAATCCCCGAACACAGTGTCGTTCATGCCGACATCGAGTCTGATGACGCCGACGCACTGCGTTTTTCGGTGGCGTCGACGTAACCGCGGTTGGGGCGTTTGCCTACGAATCGCGCCACGGGTAGCCGTTTTTGTGCGATTCGTGGGCATTTTGACCCATTTTGTGACTCTCTGCTCACCGTTGGTTTGCATATCTCACTCTGAGTGGCCATACTGTTCTGGTTCCTCGTGCCAGCGAGGGCGTATCTCAGTACAGAAGAGGTAAGGCAGATGGCGACAAAGAACCATCAGAAATCAGACGGGGCGGCCAAACGCTCCGGCCGCACGACTCGGACACGATCCCTCGCGGCGATCGTGGCGGGCG
>JANOWU010000301.1:0-6791 GCA_031418035.1 Acidimicrobiia bacterium | reverse complement strand
CGCAAGGAACGGCTTGTAGCCGCCGATGACGAGGGTACCAAGGTCACCCGGCTGTATTCAGGCAAGACCATGCGCAACATCACCAATCCGCTCATCGACGCATGGGAGAACTCTGGCGTGAAGGCGCTCCCTATGGGACTGCAAAGCGCGCTTATTGCCCCACTTCTCAAGGGAGCGGCGGCCGCCGGGCATGAGGAATGGTCGATGTTGGCCGCTGGTCAGGTCAGCGGTCTGATCAAGAAGATTCGACCGGCGGGCGAGGTATTGCAGGAGATGGTCGAGCAGGCGGCCGACATCATCGGGCGTGACCTCGCTCGTCGAGTCAGAACCCACTGAGAAATCCGAGACATGGAGTCCACAGATCCTTTTACCGGACCTCTCGCCGACGTCCGCGTCCTCGAATTGTCATCCGGCCATGCTGCGGCACTCGCCGGCCATTTCCTGCTCGGCTACGGCGCATTGGTTACGCACGTCGCCACGACGTCATTGACGACGTTGTCGGACGACGTCATTTCCTATGTGCACCGAGGAAAACGAAACGCACGAGTAGAAGATCTCGTTCACCTGCTTTCGGAGTGTGACCTCATCATCTCCGATGCATCCCCGAAAATCCTCGACACCCTCGGGTTGTCGTGGCAGGAGATTCATGCCCGACGTCCGGAAGTCGTCATCGTCTCGGTCACCCCTTTCGGTCTCGTTGGGCCCTACGCCAACTATGAACACACGAATGCCACGTCGTTCGCGCTCGGCGGCATTATGGGGCTCACCGGCGACTCGGAGCGAAGCCCGCTGGTAACGGGCGGTTCCCAGGCCTACGCGCTGGCCGGCATCAACGCGTTTGCTGCCGCAGCCACCGGATGGTTCGGGCGCCAGCGCCTCGGCGCAGGCGAGGTGTTCGACCTTGCGGGCCAGGAGTGCTCGACAGGCATGTTGGAGTACTACGGACCGTCGACGTCGTATGACGGCCAGCCCATCGTGCGCCTAGGCAACCACACCCGAGCGACGTGGAGCATTTATCCGTGCCTCGACGGCTGGTCCGGCGTGTTTGCCCTCGAGCGCCAGACGCAACCACTCTTCACCCTGCTCAACGATCCGGAGTTGGCCGAAGAACGTTTTCAGAACCCGTTGTTCCGTCGCCTGGAGCCCAACGAAGAGGAGCTCACCGCGAAGTTGTATGTGTACTTCTCAGACAAGACGATGGCTGAGCTTCGAGACATCAGCCTGAGTACGCGAGTTCCGATCGGCATGGTGAGAACTCCAAAGGAACTGCTCGACGATCCCGGAATAGCCGCACGTGGCCTCTTCGAGGAGTCCGACGCCGGCAGAGTACCCGGCCGACCGTTTCCGGGGTTCGCGTGGCATATCCCCGGACCGCACGAAGCGCCTCGACCCGCCCAGCGCAGCGCCCGAAACGAGCCGGACAAGGAGCCGGACAAGGAGCCGGACAACCAGCCACCGAGCAAAGGTCCGGCATCTTCCTCGACGCTGCCGCTGACCGGGATTCGCGTTCTCGACCTCACGATGATGTGGGCCGGGCCCTTCGCCACGATGCGAATGTCCGAGATGGGCGCCGATGTGATCAAGATCGAATCCCCCTCGGCTTGGGACAACATTCGCACGCTCATCCCTCAGGAGGGGGCGACGGAGCCCTGGAACACGTCGTTCTATTTCAACGCCTACAACCGGGCAAAGCGCTCGCTCACGCTGGACCTCGCGCAGCCCGAAGGTCGGTCGCTGTTCCTCGAGTTGGTCAAGACGGCCGACGTCGTGATCGAGAACTATCGCGCCGACGTCCTCGACAAACTCGACCTTTCCGTCGACACGTTGCGAGCGGCGAACCCACGACTCGTGGTCGTCAGCATGGCAGCGTTCGGGAAGGAAGGTCCCGACCGTGATTACGTGGGCTTCGGTCCGGTCATCGAAACGATGTCTGGTCTCGCATCCCTCACCGGCTACGGCGATGGCGAGCCGTTCAAGACGGGCATCTCCTACTGCGACCCTGTCGCAGGGACGTTTGCCATGGCGGCTGTTTCCCTGGGTCTCGTCTCCCGAGATCGAACCGGCAATGGCGTTTGGGTGGATCTTGCCCAGCGTGAGACGGCAATGGCGCTGATCGGCGAAGCGTTCCTCGCTGGCGGCCGCGGCGAACTCCCTGGGCACCGGGGTTGCCGCGACCAGCACTTTGCCCCTCAGAACTGCTATCCGACTGTGGATGGCAACTGGTTGGTGATCTCCGTCCGCTCCGACGCGGAATGGCAGAAACTATGCTCACATATAACATGTGGCGAGCTGGCGTCGTTGACCCAGGATCAGCGTCATTCGCGTCACGACGAGATCGATCAGCACATCTCTGCCTGGTCTCAGTCGCTCTCTGCCGACGACGCTATGACACAACTCCAGGGCATGGGAATTCCGGCTGGGTCGGTGCGGACGACGTCGACGGTCCTTTCCGATGCGAACCTTGTTGCTCGCGGGTACTGGCAAGAGATTCCGCATCCCAAGATGCCCGTGTACCGGCAGTGCGCGCCGATGTGGAAGCTTGTCCACGAACCCGAACGGTCACCACGACGCCACGCCCCGCAGTTCGGCGAACACAATGATGAAATCCTGCGCGACGAGCTAGGACGCACCGACGCAGACCTCGAAGCCCTGCGTCACCGCCTCGTCATCGCCAACGAGCCGGTGAACCCCGGCGTCGGATGAGCCACGCCGCGTAACCCTCGATGACCACACCAAATCGACGCAGCGCTCGGAAACGACGCGAAACGACAACATAAGATGACACGGTGACCGACGACGAAGCACTTGCCATGTTTGCGCCGCACGACCCGTCGTTCCAGCAAGACCCCTACCCCGCCCTCTCGGGGTTGCGCGAACACACCCCGGTGGTGTTCAACCCGCACACGTCGCAGTGGATGATCACCCGCTTCGAGAACGTGCATGCTGCATTACGTGATCGTCGGCTGGGTCGCAGCTACAACCACGTCGCTACCCATGAGGAACTCGGCCGACAGCCACCGGATCCGCGTTGGCATGACTTCTACGCCAGCGAGGAACACTCGCTGTTGAACTTGGAACCGCCGGACCATACGAGAATCCGATCGCTCCTCGCGAAAGTCTTTACGCCGTCGTCGGTCAATTCGATGCGACCTCGTCTCGACGAAACCAGTGCGCGTCTCCTCCTCGAAGCACGTCAACACGAGGACATCGACCTGTTGCGTGACTACGCGATGCCGTACTCGATCGACGCAATCTGCACGCTGCTCGGAGTGCCGGTCGCCGACGGGCCGCTTCTGCTCGACTGGTCCCATGCCATCGTGAAGATGTACGAGCTGACGACATCCGACGACGAACGGGTTGCGGCCAACAACGCCGGCAGATCATTCATCGAATACACACGTACACTTATTGCTGCGAAGCGCCGGGCTCCGGACTCCACGCTGGTCTCAGACCTCGTCCAAGTGGAGGAAGCCGGTGACCGGTTGACCGAAGACGAAATCGTTTCGACGGTGATCGTGCTTCTGAACGCGGGCCACGAAGCAACGGTGAACGTTCATGGCAACGGTATGCGCGCCATGCTTCGCCACCCGGACCAATGGCAGCGAGTCACCGCGGGCGAGGTCACCATTCGGAGTGCGATCGAAGAGATGACTCGCTATGACGCCCCGCTGCAGATGTTCGAGCGTTGGGTGCTCGACCGCGACGGGATCGACATTGCCGGTCAGCACATTCCCTTCGGCGCCGAGATCGCCATGCTCTTCGGCTCGGCGAATCGTGATCCGCGCCGGTTTCACGACGCTGACCGGTTCGACGTCGGCCGCAACGATCCGGGCCATATCGGGTTCGGAGGCGGGATCCACTTTTGCATAGGTGCACCGCTGGCTCGGCTGGAACTGGAGGCGTCGGTGGAGCACCTACGAACACATACAATCACCTTGGAGCACGAGCCGATATTCGCGCCCACCTTCGTCCTTCACGGACTCACCGAACTCCGGGTCCGAGTCCGGACTCGGACCTAGTGCTCTGACCAGCACTAGCAGCACGCCCAGAAAGGCCAGACGTGACAAGCGCACTTACCGTCCACCAGCAAGGCCGGGTCCTCGTGGCCACCATGGACGACGGCCGGGCCAACGCCGTGTCCACTGAGCTGAGCTCCGCGCTACGAGCAGCGATTCGTCAGGCGGAACAAGATGACGGTATCGGCGCGCTGGTTATTGCCGGTCGACCCGGCCGCTTCTCCGGAGGCTTCGATCTGAACGTGATGAAGGGCGGCGATGTCGGCGCGGTGGCGGACATGGTCAACGGCGGCGGCGCGTTGGTCACTGAGGCCTACGGCGCGTCAGTTCCCGTGATCGCTGCATGCACGGGTCACGCGGTTGCGGCCGGGGCGCTCATTCTCCTGGGTTGCGACCATCGAGTCGGGTCGAGTGCCGACGCCAAGATCGGTCTCAATGAGGTGGCTATCGGCATGGTTCTCCCCGACTGGGCACTGACTATTGCTCGGGAGCGTTTAAGCCCGCTGTGCCTGCAGCGCTCGGTTGTCAATGCGCAACTCTTCGACAGCAGCGGTGCTGTCGCAGCCGGATTCCTGGACGAGATCGCTGACCCGGAGGCAGTTGTGTCCACGGCAATCGAACGTGCGACCGTCCTCGCTGATCTCGATAGCCGCGCCTATGCCGGCACCATCGCAGCATTTCGAGGTCAGGTGCTCGCCGAAATGCGCAGCACGCTCCCGTAGCACTCCGAACCGCCACCCTCACGTCGCGCGCGCCGTGCTACCCACGCCGCGCTACCCACGCCCTTCACTGCGGCTCACCGGCGATGACCACCGTGTCGAGGACCGGCGCGCCGACGGCCAAACAGATCTCGTTGGGATGTACACAGTCCACGATGATCACATCGCCCCGCTTGCCGACGTCGAGTGACCCGCATTCGTTTTGGCGCCCGAGGCTGTAGGCAGCGTTGAGCGTTGCTCCGACGATGACCTCGGCCGGGGTGAGACGAAACCAGGGCGCCGCTGTTGCGAGTGAGTTCAGGAGCGAAGTGGAGTGAATCGAGGAGCAGTAGTCGGTTGCGATCGCCACCGGTACCTGCTGATCGATGAAGAGACGAGCGTTCGCGCGCCGATCAGTCATGTACACCAACTCCGCCATCGGCAACACCACCGCAACCGTTTCGGTTTGGCCGACCAGTCGTATTTCCTCGTCAGGGGTGTAGGTCAGGTGCTCCGCCGAAACCGCGCCACCTTCCACCGCGGTGTGCCATCCCTGAGACGTTTTCCACGCGTCGGCGTGCACGCGCACCGGTAAACCCACCTCGCGACTGGCCGCCATAAGCCGCAGTGCTTGGGCAGGAGTGAAGTACCCGTCCTCTACTGTGACATCTTGAAATTGGGCATAGCCCTGCGCGACGACCGCAGGGAGCATCTCCTCGGCAATGAGCGACGTGTATAACTCGCCGCGTTGTTCGGCCGAATCCGCAATCAGGTCACGCGGTACAACATGGGCACCGAGAAACGTGACGACCAGTTGCATCGGGGTCAACGTCCTCGATCGTTGCAGCACGTCGAGCTGGGCGAGTTCTGACTCGACGGTGAGGCCGTAGCCACTCTTCACCTCGAGCGTCGTGACGCCACCGGCGAGAATCTTTTTATACGCGCGCTGAAGATTGTCGGAAAGTGTTTCCGACGTCGCGTTCCGAGTCGCGACGACGCTTCGCCATATGCCCCCACCGCGGGCGGCCACTTCTGCGAGCGTGGCCCCACCCAGACGTTCCGCGTATTCGTCGTGGCGTTCACCGTCGAACAATGCGTGGCTGTGACATTCCACGAGACCCGGCAACACCGTCTTCCCTAATGCGTCAATCGTGTCGACCTTCGGGTCTCCCCACTCCTTGAGAACCGATTCCGAATTGCCGACGGCAACGATGCGACCGGCGCGTATCGCCACGGCACCGTCGGCGATGAGGTCAATCTCGTTTTGCGCGGCGCCCCGTCGGACCTCACCACGATCGCGGACCTGAGCCACCGTGCCGTGCACGATGTTCAGATCACCGGTGCGTGACTCGTTCTTCACGCGCACCAGTCCTGGATAAGCCGTTCGTAGACGTTCACAGCTTCGAGGTATTGCGCCTCGAAAACGTATTCGTCCGCAAAGTTGTACGGCGGGTCACCCGGCCCGAAGTTCACGCCGGGTACGCCATACTCCTTCAGCCCAACCAGGTCGCACCAAAACGGGACGCCGGCGTATGTGGGCTCAGATCCGGTGACCACGCTCACCGCAGAATCAAGTGCGCGTACGATCGGCGCTTGCGCGTCGATTTCATACGCGTGCCGAGGACCGCTCAACCAGTGTTCGCTGAACTCGACCACCGCATCAATGCGCGGGTCAACGTCGACACGAAGGCGTTCGATCATGGCTTCGACTCGCTGCTTCACGTCGTGTGGATCCTGGCTCGGAAGCAACCTGATGTCGAGCGTGATCACGCAACGATCGGGAACCTGATTGTGCTTGGTGCCGCCCTCGATCGTTCCAATGTTAAGTATCGGGGCACCCGGCAGCTGCGGATGCGGTTCGTAGGGGAGTTCGCTTTCGAGCGCACGCAGGCCGGCGAGTATCGGCTCCATGGTCTCGATGGCGTTGACACCGAGATGCTTGTACGTCGTGTGGGCCTGACGGCCGCGTGTGGTGATCTTGAGATACGCCGCACCTCGGTGCGCGATGCCGATCGTGTTGCTCGACGGCTCGCAGTCGATGGCAGCGTCACCCACGAAACCTGCCTCGCAGAGCGCT
>JANOWU010000300.1:0-41215 GCA_031418035.1 Acidimicrobiia bacterium | reverse complement strand
GGCGCGCTGAGCGACGCAACGCGATTGGGCCTGGCGCGCGACGCCTTTGCGCACACTGCGGCCTACGACACGGCGATCGCCGCATGGTTCGAAGCGCAGGCTCCGAGCCCCTCGGCCACCGACTCGCTTCCCGAGTCGCTCAATTTGTCTCTGGAGTTGGCGTCGGTACTTCGCTACGGCGAGAACCCGCATCAACGAGGCGCACGCTACCGATTCGCCGGTCGGAGTTCTTGGTGGGACACCGCTGAGCAGTTGGGCGGCAAAGAGTTGAGCTATCTGAACGTGTACGACGCCGACGCAGCATGGCGGTTGGTTCACGACATCGGCGTCGAGGGCGAGCCGTCCGTGGCGATCATCAAGCACGCCAATCCGTGCGGGGCGGCGTCGGCCAGCGATGTCGCAGTTGCCTACGAGCTCGCAAACGCGTGTGATCCCGTGTCAGCGTTCGGCGGCATCGTCGCGATCAACAAGACGGTAACGCGTGCACTTGCCGAGAAGCTTGCCCCGGTGTTCACCGAAGTCGTGATAGCGCCGGCGTACGACGCCGATGCGCTCGAGGTGTTGCTGGCCAAGAAGAACATGCGGGTGATACGGGCGTCTGCTCCCTCGGCTCAACCGTGGGACCTGCGCACGGTCGATGGCGGGTTACTGCTCCAAGATGTCGACGACGTGACCGCCGACCTTGCCGGAGATTGGGCCGTCGTGACCGCGACCGCGCCGACGCCGGAGCAGATGCGTGACCTGCGGTTCGGATGGATCGTATGTGGTCATGTGAAATCGAACGCCGTGGTGTTGGCGAGCGGAGCGCAGGCGATCGGGGTCGGAGCCGGGCAGCAGAGTCGTGTGGACTCGGCCCAGATAGCGGTTCGTAAGGCGGGCGATCGAGCTCCCGGCTCGATCTGTGCGAGCGACGCCTTCTTTCCGTTCCGCGACGGCGTGGACTTGTTGATAGCCGCCGGTGTGCGAGCGATCGTTCAGCCTGGCGGGTCAGTGCGCGACGAGGAGGTCATTGCGGCGTGCAACGAGGCGGGCATCGCGATGGTGTTTACGGGCCGCCGCCACTTCCGTCACTAGTGCCCAGGTGATTGGGGTCCGGACCCTGCGGCCAGCCATGCGTCTCTGCCGTCGCCGGCACTAGTGCCCAGGTGATGCCAGTTGTGCCCCCCCGTCCGGTACCCTCGAAGGAGTGGAAACGACGGATGCACCGAATCAACCCATCAATCCCGGGTTTGCAGAAGCGCCCAATCTCCCTGAAGGTCGAGCGCTCACCCTTCCGGGCCGCGGAACGACGTTCATCCGGGACATCCCGGCGGCGGCTTCGCAAGCGTCGACCGCACCGACGATCATCCTCATTCACGGTTGGACGGTCACGACCGACTTGAACTTTCATCAGGTCTTCTTCCCCCTCGCGGAGAAAACGGGCGCGCGCATCATCGGAATGGACCAACGTGGTCACGGACGGGGAATCCGTCCGCAAGCGCTGTTTCGACTCGACGAGTGTGCCGATGATATTGCCGCATTGATCGACGAACTCAAGCTGGAGCGAGTCATCGTCATCGGATACTCGATGGGTGGAGCGATTGCGCAGTGGTTGGCCAAGCGCCATCCCGACAAGCTCCTCGGTGCCGTGTTCTGTGCGACGACATGCCACTTCGGACCGGAGGAGAAGAAGCTCGGCATGTGGGACTTCCTGATGCCCGCCCTAGCCACCGGTCTCACGGTGATGCCATCGTCGATGCGCCACGCAGCGCTCTCGCGCGTGGCGATGTTTCGTCGGACCGAAGAGGTCCCGAACTGGATGCGTGAGGAAGCGGGTCGCAGTGACCCGGCGATGATCGTGCAGGCCGGGATCGTGATCGGCAAGTTCGACGCCCGGCCGTGGTTGAACCGACTCACGCTCCCGACGGCCGTTGTGAAGACCACCCAGGACACCACCGTGTCGCCGCGACGTCAGCAACTGCTGATCGACGGCTTACCGAACGTCTCCGTCCACGAATGCAACGCCGATCACCGCGCGGCAGTGTCGCACCCGAAACGATATGTACACGCGGTAGTTGAAGCCGTGGCATCCATTCAGGCTCGGTCCTAGCGACTACGAGCGGGACCACCCGGCTGCGGTCTCGATCGCCGTCGCTGCGTCGCGAACGACCTCGCCATACCGATCTCCGGGTTCGCGGCTCGTACGTTCGATCGGCCCGCTGACACTCACTGCCGCGCGGACGACGCCGGACGAATCAGTAATAGGCGCACTTACTGAAGCCACGCCGGCTTCACGTTCGCCGACACTTTCGATCCAACCACGGGGAATCGGATCGCCACGGAGGACCCGACCCGCCGACCCGCGTTCGAGCGGCAGCCGTGCGCCCACGGCCACGATGGTACGCAGACCGTGTGGCGACTCGACCGACTCCACGCAAAGCCGCGACGCGCCGTCGACGACGTACAGTTGCGCCGACTCCCCGGTCGCCTCGACGAGTGCTCGTAATGCAGGACGCGCAATCTCCCCCAGGGGGAGGGCACGGGCAGCGATCCGACCCAACTCCACAAGACGTCCGCCGAGACAGAACCTGCCCTGAGCGTCTCGCCGGACCAAGCCGTGCACTTCGAGCGACGTGGCGAGCCGGTGCGCGGTTGCGCGGTGGAAGCCCGTCACAGCGACGAGACCGGCCAGGGAGAGCGGCTCTACGCTCAGGGCATCGAGGAGCGTCGCAGCCTTGTCGATCACGCCGACGTCACTGGTGGGACCCGCGGTGGGACTGGTAACATGTTCCGACACGCAAGAACTGTATCTCACATATTGAGACGCCAAAGCACCGTGAGGACCGATATGGGCAAGACGCCGGGCAAGACACTGGGCAAGACACTGAGCGAAAAGATCTGGGACCGCCACCTCGTGCGGGAGGCCGAGGGAGAGCCGGACCTGCTGTATGTCGACCTGCACCTAGTCCATGAGGTCACGAGCCCGCAGGCCTTCGACGGGCTCCGCATCGCCAACCGCAAGGTTCGACGCCCGGACCTGACCGTCGCGACGATGGACCACAACGTCCCGACCGACATTCCCGGCCTCGGCATGCACAACATCGACCTGGTGACCGACGAGGTGAGCCGGGCACAAATGCTCAAGTTGCAAGAAAACGCCAACGAGTTCGGCGTCCCGCTTTTCGCGATGGGCGACAAGCGTCAGGGCATCGTGCACGTCATTGGGCCCGAGCAGGGCCTGACCATGCCCGGCATGACGATCGTGTGCGGCGACTCGCACACCTCGACCCACGGAGCCTTCGGTGCAATCGCGTTCGGTATCGGCACGAGCGAGGTCGAGCACGTCCTGGCGACGCAGACCCTGCCCCAGACCAAGCCGAAAACGATGGCCGTGAATGTCAACGGTGTGTTGCCGCACGGTGTAACCCCGAAGGACGTCGTCCTTGCCATCATCGCGAAGATCGGGACCGGTGGCGGTATGGGGCACATCATCGAATACCGCGGCAACGTGTTTCGCGAGATGTCGATGGAGGGGCGCATGACCGTCTGCAACATGAGCATCGAGGGCGGCGCAAAGGCAGGTCTCGTGGCTCCCGACGAAACTACGTACGCATATGTAAAGGGCAAGCCCTACGCACCCAAGGGCGCGGACTGGGACGCGGCTCTTGCCGACTGGCAAAGCCTGGTCACCGACGACGATGCCGTCTTCGACAAAGTCGTCGACATCGACGCGTCCACCCTCGAACCCCACGTGAGCTGGGGGACGAATCCCGGACAGACGCTGCCCATCACGGCAACGGTTCCCGACCCGGCGACCATCGCCGATCCGGTCGAGCGAGATGCCGCCGAACGTGCGATTCAGTACATGGGTCTCACGGCTGGGCAACCGATCAAATCGATCGAAGTCGACACTGTGTTCATCGGCTCATGCACGAACAGCCGCATAGAAGACCTGCGAGCAGCAGCCGATGTCTTCCGAGGACGCACGACCAAGCCCGGCATCCGTGCGATGGTGGTCCCGGGGAGCTTTCTCGTGAAGGAACAAGCCGAGTCCGAAGGGCTCGACAAGGTGTTCCTCGATGCAGGCGTCCAGTGGCGCGAACCCGGCTGTTCCATGTGCCTCGCCATGAACCCCGACAAACTGGAGATCGGCGAGCGTTCGGCGTCGACGTCGAACCGCAACTTCGAAGGACGCCAGGGTCGCGGCGGTCGAACACACCTCGTATCTCCTGCCGTTGCCGCCGCCACGGCCATTGCTGGCCACTTCGCTACGCCCGATGACCTCTGATGTCGTCGAATACGCCACGATTACTACGCGCACTGAGGATTGCAAATCATGAAAGCTGTTCAAGTCATTTCCGGCACCGCCGTACCCCTCGATCGTTCCGACGTCGACACCGATCAGATCATCCCGTCCGACTGGCTCAAGCGCATCGAACGAACGGGCTTCGGCAAGGGCCTCTTCAGCGAATGGCGCGATGACCGTAACTTCGTGCTCAACAAAGAGGAGTACGTCGGGGCGACCATTCTCGTCGCCGGCCCGAACTTCGGCACCGGATCCTCACGCGAGCATGCCGTCTGGGCCCTCGAGGACTATGGCTTTCTCGCAGTTGTGTCGCCGCGTTTTGGCGACATCTTCCGCAACAACGCGACCAAGGTCGGGCTCGTACCGGTTCAGGTCGATCCCGAATTCGGAGAGAAACTCATTCGCGCCGTGGAGGCGGACCCAACTCTCGAGATCACGATCGACGTCGAGCGTCGAACGATAAGTGCACCTAAGGTTGGATTGGAGACGTCGTTTCCTATCGATGACTTCACCCAGTACCGACTACTCAACGGCCTCGACGACATCGGGCTCACCATGCGCAACGACGATGCCATTGGTTCGTTCGAATCCTCGCGTCCGGGGTGGGCACCAAAAGCATAAACGTCGTGAACTTACGCAGGGGTGTCGGCTCCATTAGGTTGCCGGTGCCAATTTGCGTCGCATCAAGTTCTTGATGCCGCGTGCCGATGTGTTCCTTGCGAATACGGGCGTGAAGGAGACGTTGTGCGTAAGGGTCACGCAGGTCGATTGCTCATCGTTGCAGTGTTTGGAAGCGGGTTGGCCACAGGGCCAGCCTCCGCCGGACAGCAGCCATCAGCGGCGGATATGACTGCCTACTGTGCAGTCGCACAAAACGAATTCGGTGGTCCACCGCGAGTGATCAACTTCGATGTGAACGCAACCGCGCTCACAAACGGCGTGGCAGCCATAAGTGAACTGAACAACAGCCTGTTGCGAACGAAGACCGTGGCTCCTTCAGAGATTCGATCCACCTATCGCACAAGCCTTCGTGCTGTGCGTACGGCCGGCAAGGCATGGCGTTTGTACAGGACCACATCGAGCCCGTCGCGAAAACAATCTGCGTACGTACGATTTGCCAACGCAACATCGGCGCTGCACGCGGGCACATCGGCATTGAGAAGCCACACGCTTGCGACATGCTCGACCAACGCGGCACCGACGGCTCCCTCCGTGCCCCGGACGGCCGCGCCAGCGACCCCTGCGCCCGTCGTAGTGGCCCCCGTTGCCCCTGCACCTACGCCGACCGTCGCCGTCGTTGCGGTGCCGGCCCCGGCTGTGCCCCCACCCGCGCCGACGGTCGTCGTGACGCCGGTTGCGCCGACACTCTCGCAACCAACCCCCGTCCCGCAACCGACCCCCGTCCCGCAGCCGCAACCGACCCCCGTTCCGCAGCCGCAGCCGCAGCCGCAACCGACAGCAGCTCCGCAACCGCAACCGCAACCGACAGCGGCGCCGCAAACGACGGTAGCTCCGCAACCGACGCCGCAACCGAGCGGGAATGCCGCGTCGTTGCTGGCTCTCGTGAACCAGGCTCGTAGTCAGGGGCGATCGTGCGGTGGCACCTCCTTCGCGGCGGCTGCACCCGTCGTCTGGGACACTCGCCTCGAAGAGGCGGCGCGAGGCCACTCCGCCTATCAGAGCCAGGTCGCCCAACTCACCCACAACGGGGCCAACGGGTCAAACGCCGGACAACGCCTCACAGCCGCCGGCTTCGCGTGGAACTACTGGGGTGAGAACGTCGGCTGGAACTATCCGAGCCCCACCGCGATGCTGGCCGGATGGTTGACCTCGCCAGGCCACTGCTTGCAGATCATGGATTCTCGTTTCACGCACGTCGGCTGGGCGCGAGTCGGTGCCTACGAAACGATGAACCTCGGACGATTGGCCTAAGGGATCTCCCCCGCCTCGAGCGGGAAGCCGCAGTGCGTTAGAACATCGCCTCGATCACGGCAGCAACGCCGTGGTCGTCGTTGGAGTGCGTCACGTGGTTGGCGAGCGACTTGATCGTGTCGTGAGCATTGCCCATGGCAACTCCATGCCCTGCCCAGGCCAGCATTTCGGCGTCGTTGGGCATGTCGCCGAATGCCAACACCCGCTCCGACGAAATGGCTTCACGTTCGCAGATCCATTGCAGCGCGGTTGCCTTCGAGACGTTGGGCGCCATGACTTCGAGCAGGGTCGTGGCACCGGGAACTGGCGCGGAGGATCCGAAAGTAAGACTGCCGACGCCGACGAGAGCTTCGCCCAGCGCGGCATAACGTTCGGCCGTGATGTCGGGATCCTTGAACAGCAGCTTCAGCACCGGTGTGTTGAGGAGCGCTTCCACTGGTTCGATCTTGTAGTCCGCGGGGATCGCCCAACTCGGCACGTAGTTGGGCTCGTGCCCGAAACCCCGAGGACCGTCGATCGCGAAGGCCGCCCGAGGACTGACGGTCCGAATCGCCGCGACGATCGCCAGCGCGTCGTCGGGTGAGATCAACGACGAGTGCAGAATGCGCTCGTCTTCGTCCTTGATCGCAAGGTCGAGAATGACAGCGCCGTTCGACCCGACTGCGTAACTGTGGTGACCGGTTTCTTCGGCGACGGGATGGATCCAACGCGGCGGACGTCCGGTCGCAAAAACGAAGAACGCGCCTGCCTCCAGAACCCGGCGAATAGCGTCTTGAGTACGCGCGCTTACCGAGTCCGACGTCGACAGCAAGGTCCCATCGAGATCGGATGCCACCAGATCGAAACGTCTACCGCCTGTACCCATAAGCGGAACAGCTTACGCTTCGTCGATGACGTCGACTGCGGTGATGCCTGCAGTTGAGCGGAGTTCGTGAATGGCGGCATCCGGCACCGGTCCTTCGGTGTCGAGCATCATGAGAGCACTTCCTCCCGACGTCGAGCGGCCAAGAGCCATGTTCGAGATATTGACCGTATGGGAGGCCAGTGTCATACCGACGGCGCCGATCATGCCGGGTCGATCGTCGTTGCGGACCACGAGCAGGTGTCTCGACGGCGGCACCTCCACGGAGTGGTCATCAACCATCACGATGCGCGGTTCCATCTTCAGCCCCGCCAGCGTTCCGGCGATCGAGTGCCCGCACGAGGAACGCAAGGTGATCTTGTTGCGATAGTCCTCGCTGTGTGTCGTCTTCGAATCGGTGATGACGCACCCTGCGGCTGCGGCAAGTTGTGGCGCATTCACGTAGGTGACGGGTTCACTCGATCCGTACCCGAACAGTCCCTTGAGCACGGCGAGGCGCAGGATGCGAGTGTCGTATCCGGCGATCTGCCCGGCAAAGGTGATGTCGAGCGTGGCCATGGTGCCGTGGCAGATTCCCGCCATCAGTCGGCCCAAGCGCTCGGCCAGGGGAAGCAGGGGACGGATTGTCTCGCTCGCCTCCGCGGCGTCGACGTTCACCGCGAAGGGCACGAACTCCCCGGCGAGCGCGAGTTGCACCATGTCGGCAATCGTGTCGCCGGCCTTGTCCTGCGCTTCTCGTGTCGACGCTCCAAGGTGCGGCGAAACGACGATCGATGGCAACGTGAACAGCGGTGAATCGGTGCAGGGCTCCTCGACGAAGACATCCAGACCGGCACCGGCGATCTGGCCCGACGACACTGCGTCGTAGAGCGCCTGCTCGTCGACGATCCCTCCTCGCGAGGTGTTGATGATACGCAGGTCGGGTTTGGCAATGGCGAACATGGCTGCGTTGATGATTCCGGTGGTGTCTTTGGTCTTCGGGAGGTGCACCGAGATGAAGTCGGATTGACGCATGACCTCCTCCAGCGTCATCAGTTCTGCCCCAAGTTGTGCCGCGCGCTCCGAGCTGATGAACGGATCGAATGCGATGACTCGCATATCGAAGGCTGCGCATCGTGCCGCGACGAGGGCACCAATACGACCGAGCCCCACGATTCCCACGGTCTTCCCGTGCAGTTCGACGCCCTCCCATTTGGAACGCTCCCACTTGCCGTTTTTGAGCGCAGCGTGAGCCTGTGGCGTGTTGCGCGCGGTCGCGAGCATGAGCGACATCGCCTGTTCGGCAGCCGAGATCATGTTCGACTGCGGGGCATTCACGACCATCACGCCACGAGCGGTCGCCGCCGGAACATCGACGTTGTCGAGACCGATCCCGGCCCGTCCGACGACGCTCAATACGTCGGCCGCCGCCAGCAGTTCGGCGGTAACTTTCGTGGCGGACCGGATGATCAGGGCCTCGGCGCCTTTGATGGCGTCGAGCAGTTCCGATGGCGTGAGGCCCTCTCGAACGTCGACGGTGTGACCAGCTTTGCGGAGTTGTTCGAGCCCACGATCCGCGATCGTCTCGGTAACAAGGATTCGTGCCATTCGGTGAACGCTAGGCGGCTTGGCATGTACGAAACGTTCGCGACCCCATGACCCACGTCACGTCTGGGGAAGATGTCGACGCCAGACCCCCGGGTCGCGGCCCGACATCGGCCCGCTAGCGTTGTCGCCATGACCACCTGGTTACTCACTGGCGGTGCTGGTTACATCGGCCCCCACATTGCCCGCTCATTTCTGGCCTCTGGTCGAAAGGTCGTCATCCTCGACGACCTCCGCAACGGCTTTGTGGAAAATGTCCCGGACGGGGTCCCGCTCATCGAGGCCACGACGCTCGATGGCGACGCGATCGAACAGGCGCTACGCGAGTACCGCGTCGACGGTGTGGTGCACCTCGCAGCGCTAAAGGCCGTCGGCGAGTCCGTGGAACATCCGCTGCGCTACTACCGGCAGAACCTCGATGGCATGCTCACCCTGCTGGAGCGGATGGAAGCGGTCGGCGTTCGCAAGATGGTGTTCTCTTCGTCGGCGGCGGTGTACGGCGATGTCGCCGTGGAGACGGTGACCGAAGAGACGCCTCGCATGCCGACCAGTCCCTACGGTGAGACGAAGCTCCTCGGCGAATGGATGATGAAAGCTCTCCACATCGCCGGAAAGCTCGACGCTGTCGCGTTGCGCTATTTCAACGTGGCCGGTTCTGGAGCCCCCGACTTGGGTGATCGCGGGGTGAACAACCTCATTCCGTTGGTGTTCCGAGCACTCGACGCGGGCAAGGCCCCGGTGATCTTCGGTGCCGACTGGCCGACCCACGACGGATCCTGCATCCGCGACTACATACATGTCGTCGACCTTGGCGAAGCGCACCTTGCTGCAGCCGCAAGACTGGAGACGGTCCCGGAGGGCGAGAGTCTCATGCGTACATATAACATTGGAACTGGCGAAGGAACCTCGGTTATCGAGGTCATCAACGCGGCGCTGCGCATCACGGGCATCGACGTTGAACCCGAAGTTGTGGCTCGTCGCCCAGGTGATCCGGCACGTGTCGTTGCCGACCCATCGGCTGCGAATCGCGAGCTGCAGTGGAAAGCCCAGCTGTCCCTCGACGAGATGGTCTCCTCGGCCTGGCAGAGCTGGAACTACCAGCGTTCCGCGAAATCGTAAGCGCGCGTTACTTATCCCTGGCGAAGGAGCGAGTTGATCCGTCCGACGCCCTCGGCCAGATCGGCGTCGCCAAGTGCATAGGACAACCGGGCGTAACCCGGGGCCCCAAAAGCTTCACCGGGCACGATCGCGACCTTCGCATGTTCGAGGATCAAATTCGCGAGCGTGAGCGAGGAATCGACGACGGTGCCGCGGATCGTGCGTCCGATCGCGCCCTCCACGCTCGGGAAGGCGTAGAACGCACCCTCGGGTTCGAGGCAGGTGAAGCCGGGCACTTCGGAGAGAAGCCGCTGAATCGTGATTCGACGACGGTCGAAGGCCTCACGCATCATCGCAACGGCTGAGAGGTCCCCGTTGAGCGCAGTGACGGCAGCTCGCTGAGCGATGTTGTTGACGTTCGATGTGGCGTGACTCTGCAGGTTCGTGGCGGCCTTGATCACGTCGGGGGCGCCGATCATCCAGCCGACGCGCCATCCCGTCATGGCGTAGGTCTTCGCCACACCGTGCACGATGACGACACGATCCCCGAGGGCGGGAACCAGCGTGGCGATCGACGAAATCTGACGATCCCCGTACAACAGGTGTTCATAGATTTCGTCGGTCACGACCCACAGGTTGTTCGCCGCAGCCCACTCGCCGATGGCCTGGACTTCAGCAGGCGAGTACACCGCACCCGTCGGGTTCGAGGGCGACACGAACAGGAAGATCTTCGTGCGAGGCGTCCGGACCGCTTCCAATTGATCGACGGTGACCTTGAAGCCGGTGGTGATGTCGGAGTTCACGTAGACCGGTTTGCCACCGGCCAACCGAATGGCTTCCGGATAGGTGACCCAGTACGGGGCCTGAACGATCACTTCATCGCCCGGATCACACAGCGTTGCGAAGGTGTTGTACACGGCTTGCTTGCCGCCGTTCGTGATGAGCACATTTGCCGGTGTGCAGGCATACCCCGAATCACGCTTCGTCTTGAAGACAACGGCTTCCTTGAGCTCGGGCAGACCACCGGCGGGTGTGTAGCGATGCATGGCGGGGTCCTTGGCTGCAGTGATCGCAGCTTCCACGATGTTGTCGGGGGTCGGGAAGTCGGGTTCCCCGGCGCCAAAGCCGATTACGGGTTCCCCTGCCGCCTTGAGCGCCTTGGCCTTCGCATCGATCGCCAAGGTTGCAGACTCCTGGATGGCACCGATTCGGGCGGAAATTCGTGAACTCATAGGTTCGAAAGCCTTGCACGTCGAGAACCCGCCTGGCGCACACATTTTCGTGAAAATCGCCACTGTGGCGCAGGGGTCCTCAAAAATCGAACCATCCTCGGTGGACACCACGAAATCCCGATCTTTCGGCCCGGCAATCTCGACGTACACCGAAGACCGCCGCGGGTCGCTAGCTTTGACACATGAAGGAATTGCTCTATCACCGAATGCTGCTCCCCGCCGTTGATCGCAACGCCGACCGGCCCTGTGCGACAAACGCCGCAACCGGTGAAGGAACGACGTTCGCCCAACACCTCGACCGCACGAGCCGTCTCATCGGTGGGCTCCGCAGCTTGGGCGTCGGACGCGGTGATCGATTCGCGGTCATGACGCTCAATTCCCCGGCCTACCTCGAGATGTACCACGCCGCATTCCTCGGCGGCGGTGTCATCAACCCGTTGAACCTTCGGTTCGCACCCAAAGAACTTGCCTATGTGCTTCGCGATTCGGAGACGAAAGTCTGTTTCGTGGATGGCTTCTTCGCAGGACTGATCGACTCGGTCCGCAACGAGGCCGGATTGGAAAAGGTCGTGCTGGTCGGCCCCGGTGACGTACCCCATGACGTCGCGTACGAGGATCTCCTTGCCTCGGCCAACCCGCTGATTCCCGACGAGGGCGAAGAGACCGATCCCGCGGTGTTGATGTACACCGGTGGCACAACCGGCTTGCCGAAGGGCGTCCTCCTGGATCAGCGCGCAGAAATTCTCAACTGCTACCACGCGATGATGGCGCTGCACTTCGAGCGCGGTTCGATCAACTTGATGCAAACCCCCATGTTTCATGCCGCATCGATGTTCGGGGTGCTCGGTGGTCCAGGACTCGGGGCGCAGAGTGTGATCGTGCCGATGTTCGAACCAACAGCGGTGATGAAGGCCGTGGAAACATACCGCCCGACGATCACCGTCATGGTGCCGACCATGATCGGGCTCACGATGGCCCACCCGGAATTCCGACCGAGTGGACTCGCAAGCTTCAAGGATCTGGTCTACGGAGCGTCGCCCATGCCGCAAGCGCTCCTCGAGAAGCTGCTGGCGCTGTATCCCGACATGAACATCTGGCAGGGCTACGGCATGACGGAGAGCTCGAGTGTGTTGACGCTGCTCGGCCCGGCCGAGCACCGAACCGGCGCCAACTTCCTTCGCTCCGCCGGCCTGCCGCTCACCGGAGTCTCCCTTCGTATCGAGAATGAAGCGGGCGAGGAAGCCGGCGTCGGCGAGCCCGGCGAGGTATGTGCACGTGGTGGCAACTTCATGATCGAGTACTGGAAGAAGCCCGAAGCCACCGCTGATGTGTTCCGAAACGGCTGGTACCACACGGGCGACGCCGGATACGTCGATGCCGACGGCTACCTGTATCTCGTCGACCGGGTCAAGGACATGATCGTGACCGGTGGCGAAAACGTCTACTCCACAGAGGTCGAGAACGCATTGAGTCAGCATCCATCCGTGGCTCAGGTGGCAGTGATCGGTATCCCGTCGGAGAAGTGGGGTGAGGCCGTCCATGCGATCGTGGTGTTGAAGCCGGGCACCACAGCCACCGAAGAGGAACTCATCAGCCACTGCCGCGAGTGGATCGCCGGGTACAAACTCCCGAAGAGCGTCGAATTCCGGACCGACCCGCTTCCGTTGTCGGGCGCGATGAAAATCCTGAAGAAGGATCTGCGGGCGCCGTTCTGGGAAGGCCACGACCGCAAGGTCAACTAGCGATCTCTTTGCCGATTCTGCGACTCTTCGCCGTTTCGCTTTTCGCCTTTTCGCCCGCCCGACTCGGTGATTAGCCTCTGACGCATGAGTTCGTCGACACGTCGGTACTTCGACTCGGTGCCTCCCGAGGTCGAGGAGAGACTACGAAAGATGTGTCTCGCCCTCCCGGAGAGCTACGAGCAGCGCGCGTGGGCAGGCGTCAGGTGGATGGTCCGCAAGAAAACCTTCGCGCACGTACTAAGTATCGATCGAAGCACCGACGGTGACTGCGAGCCCGGCGACGATGGCTCGGTCGTGACGCTGGCGTTTCGCTCCTCGGGTGAGGAACTGGAGATGTTGCGAAATACGGGGCATCCGTTCTTCGTACTCGGCTGGGGCCGCAACGCAATGGGCCTGGTGCTCGACGACGCGACCGACTGGGACGAGGTCCGCGAGCTCGTCACGGAGAGCTATTGCGTCATGGCACCGAAGAAACTAAGTGCACGTATCATTGATGCTTTGAACTGAACGTTGGCGCCACCGTGCCAGGTTGGCGCTCAGCGGCGTCGTTTCTATGCACAACCTGGCGCAGTGATGCCAACCTTCGCGAGACGCGTGGTGGTTACTGATCGAACTCCACGGGCGCCGCGGCATCGGGTGACGGGGGGAGCGCAACCAACGCCGTGATGTCGCCCTCGAACACCATGTCGCCGGCGGCGTGGGGGACCAGGAGTACGGTGCCACGGGGTGCGGGAATGGTCGCCGTGTCGGTACGCAACCGACCGGTGCCCTCCAGAACCACCACGATCGCGAACGACGCCGGAATCATCGCTGCCTGCTTCGTACAGACGCGCAACGCGCGGAAGTACGGATCCGAGAGCGTCGGCATCATCGAAACAGCAACGTTGCTCGGCGACGGGTGGTGGTTGCGCTGCAGAAGCGAATCGAGCTGGCTCGGAAGAAATGCTCGCCGGTTCACGCACTCCAGCGCCAGATCGAGTCCGAGGCCCAGATTGCTCTCGTTGGGATCAAAGCTGAACCCCTCCCATTCCAGGAGCACGGAAAAGTCAGTCGGCTCCTGAAGTTCGAGAAGGAGCGTCCCCGCGCCGGTGCAATGGGGCGTACCGGAGGGCACGAGCACTGCATCGCCGGCTCGGACCGTGATCTTGTTCATGAGGGCGACGAGGCCCTCTTTGTCCTGCCGATCAACGAGCGTACGAAGGTCGACCGGATCGACGTCCTCGCGACAACCCACCCAGACCGAGGACCCCTCGGGCGGCGTGTCGAGGATGACCCACGCTTCGGTCTTTCCGTAGTCGCAGTCGAGGTGGTCCTTGGCAAAACGCCGTGTCGGATGCACGTGCACCGGAAGACGTTCCCCGGCGTCGAGCAACTTCACCAGCAGTGCGGGATTGGCGCCGTATCGGGCGGCGTGCGCGCCACCGAGCCATGCTTCGGGATCCGCGGTGATCAGCGTCCGAAGGAGATCACCGGAGGGCAAGACGGTGCAGCCCTGCTCTGCCTGACCGAAGCGGCTCACCGTTGATCCCAGCCACTCCTCAGGGCGGCGCGGGCCACCGGGTCCGTTGCGAAGGGCACCGATCTTGTCGCCACCCAGGTACTGGTGATCGATCTGGTTCACCGGTAAGACGATGGGAGCAAGGGTCGAGACCATGTCTAGCATTCTCCTCCGTGCCCACTAACTCCATCACCATTCCTGCGAACCTACGCCCCGTCGACGGCCGCTTCGGTTGTGGGCCCTCGAAGATTCGTCCCGAGGCCATCGCCGCGTTGGCCAACAGCGCGACCATGTACCTCGGGACGAGCCATCGCCAGAACACCGTGAAGTCGATGGTTGGACGGCTGCGATCAGGTCTGCGAGAACTTTTCGCGCTGCCCGATGGCTATGAAGTCGTTCTCGGCAACGGCGGATCGACCGTGTTCTGGGATATTGCGACGTTCGGGTTGATTCGACAGACGAGCCAACACCTCGTCTTCGGGGAGTTCTCCTCCAAGTTCGCGGAGGCAGTGACAGCGGCGCCCCATCTCGGCCAGCCACAGGTGATCGAATCGGCGGTTGGGACTCGTCCGGCGGCCATCGGCGTTGCGGGAATCGATGCGTACTGTCTCACGCACAACGAAACATCGACCGGGGTGGCGATGCCGATCGTCCGCGCGGCGGGTGCAGACGCCGATGCGCTGGTTGTTGTCGACGCCACGTCGGGCGCCGGCGGGATCGAGGTCGACGCCACGCAGTTCGATTGCTACTACTTTGCCCCGCAAAAGTGCTTTGCGTCCGATGGGGGTCTGTGGACTGCCCTGTGCTCGCCCGCGGCTCTCGAGCGGGTCGCGTCGATCAAGGATTCGAAGCGTTGGATGCCAGCGTCTTTGGATCTCTCGATCGCCATCGACAACTCGACCAAGGATCAGACGTACAACACCCCCGCCCTCGCCACGATCTTCCTGTTTGTGGAGCAGGTGGAGTGGATGTTGGCCAACGGTGGCCTGTCGTGGGCGGCGGCCCGGTCCGCCGAATCGTCGAACCATCTCTACCAGTGGGCTGAGGCGTCGTCGTTTGCGACGCCGTTCGTCGTTGCTCCGGAGGATCGCTCGCCGGTGGTCG
Organism: Acidimicrobiia bacterium; assembly: GCA_031418035.1. Taxonomy (GTDB): domain Bacteria; phylum Actinomycetota; class Acidimicrobiia; order Acidimicrobiales; family JANYDT01; genus JANOYY01. Next base: position 25,878 of record JANOWU010000300.1, on the reverse strand, counting down.
TCACGATCGATCTCGATGGCGTCGATGCCAACACGGTTTCGGCAGTGCTTCGGGCCAATGGGGTGGTCGACACTGACAGCTATCGCAAGCTGGGCCGCAATCAGCTGCGCATGGCGACGTTCCCGAGCGTCGATCACGACGATGTACGTGCACTTACGAACTGCATCGATCACGTGGTGGCCGCCCTCGTGTAGCGCGGCGACTACGCCGCGTTCGTGGTTGCGCCTACGCCGCTTTCGTGGTCGCTCCTGATGCGGTTCGTGTTTCAGCGGCTCGTGCTTCCGCGGCTCGCGCTTCAGCGGCTCGCGCTTCAGCGGCTCGTGCTTCCGCGGCGATCTCTTGGCAGCGCTGCTCCAGCTCCTGTTCTTCACGGAGTTCTTCGTGCCATTGCGTGCGTGCCCGCACTCGGATCGCCTGTTCGTTGTGCGCCCGAGCAATGTCCGCATACAGGCTCTCTTCGGCCAGTCGAAGTTCCTCGATCAACTGCGCAACGTCCCTACGGAGTGCTTCTTCGTCTTCGTCGAACTCGATTCGCTTCGCACCTCGCCACTGCTCTCGTGCCTGCGCGAGTGGGCCGCTCAGCACAGCATCTCGGCGCTGGAGGACTTCACGAGCGAGGCGACACTCCACGATCGCCGACTCCGCGGCGGCGAAGTCGAACTCCACGTCGTTCCAGTTTGGTTGCCACGTTGGCATGTGCCCTCCCTCAGGTCCCGTTCAAAATCCTGACGGAACGGGACCCGAAACGGGAGAGGACAACCGCGCGGTGATCCTCACGTTTTCGTGCCTATTTCGGTTCGCGCACGCCCCCCGACGTCAACACGTTGAGCACGGCATAGCTCATGAACAGCGCGACGAACAGCGACTTGAGAAGCATGGGTCCGGGAGGGTTGCCGTCTTGCAGGGCTCGACGGGCAAGAAAGAGGGGCACGCCGACCGACGCAACAGCGAGGCCGGGAAAGGCGGCCATCCGGGCGAAGCCCATCTCCGGTGTCTGGATCATCATCATGAACGGAGGCGGTCCGAGGGCCACGCTGAGGGCAGCAGCCAGCGTCCCCGAAAGGGCCCACACGACACCGATCGCGAGCGCCGGCGCCAACTCGTTCACCGGAAGTGCATCGCCGAACATGACTGCGGCGAGCCAGCCCGCCAGTCCGCCGGTCAGACCGATCACCACCATCACGGCGGCCGGTACCACGATGAGCCGATTCGCAAGGCGTCCTCGATGACGTGGATAGCTCGCGAGGAGGGAGAGGTGATCGGCGTCTTGCGAGAGCGGTTCGACAACATCGAGGCCGGCAAGAAACGCCGCGAAACCGGGGATGAGGAAGAGCGGAAGTGCGCCCTGCCATCCGGCCTGCGCGGCAACGCCTGCGACCAAACCTATGAGTAGTAAGCGCACGAATCTTCTCGCCGGCCAGCGCGCAAGACTTCGGGCCGATCGCGCCAGAACTGCTCGTTCGACGCCCTTGCCCGATGGAACACGGACCCACGGCTTGCGGAGGTGGACCTCGGAGTTGAGCTGGCGTCGGACCAGCACAACCGCGCGTAGGTCTTGGGTGGTGACCGCGAATCGGAGCTGTCCGACAAGGGCTGCTCGCTGCTGCGCGCGTTCGATGTTGATTCCTGCGCAGGAAGCAAACGCCAGCGCGCTTACGAGAGTCACGAGAATCACGGTGATCGCCATCGCCACGACCGGAGAAAGAGTACGTGCACCGGTTAACTCCGAGGTCTGCGTCGAAACACGGAGTGCTTTGGTCGGCAGCCCAAGCAGGGTTGCCCGTCCGAGAACCGTGAACGGTGCCGGAAAGTTGGTCCGCCAAATGTTGACCACGGTGAGGGCGCTCAACACCGCGGGAATCGACTGAGTCGGCAGCGACGGGAGTCGGCGACCACTCGCCACAAGGGCCGACGCCATCCAAAGCGCACCACACGTTATTCCGAAGAGGGCTCCGACCAGCGTCCACCGAGCTCCACCCCCGGGCACGAACGGCGAGGTGAAACGACCCGCAACTGCGCCGATGCCCGCTCCCAAGAAGATGCCCCGACGAAATTGCTGCAGCGCGGGGTAGCGAAGGATTCGCTCACGCGGGAGGGGCGAGCCGAGCACATGCACCAATTCGGCATGCTCGAGGGCTATCGGTCCTCCCCGAAGCCCGGAACGAAGGCCTCCCCAGAGCATCGCCGCCAACACGCCTCCCGACGCAATGGGGGCCCACCGCACAAAACCTACGAGGCCAGTGGCGTCGACCGGGCGAGATCCGAGGGTAGCGATGACCCACCACACGAACCCGCCGACGCACAGCGCGAACACGTACACGCGATAGATCGCATCGCTCCAGTGAATGTCGGCGAGTCGATGGCGACGCCGGGCCCTGCGAAGATCCGACAACGCCCCCAGCGCACCATGCTTCTCGGCCATCTTCTCGGCCATCACCGGGTCGCGTCGGCCACTTGTTCCGCCGTCAGGACGCCGCTGGCCGCGATCGTTCCATCGCGAAGCGCAATGCACCGATCGCTGCGCTGCACGAAGCTGTGCTCGTGAGTCGAGACGATCACCGTGGCACCGTCGGCCGCCGTTGCCGCGAGCAACTCGATCAACGCAGATCGACCGGACGAATCAAGCCCCACAAACGGTTCGTCGACCAGCAGCAGATCCAGTGGCCGCACCAATCCGATAGCCAGGGCAGCCTTCTGACGAAGTCCGCGACTGAATCGCGTGGGGAGGTCGTCTTGGCGGGCGGAGAGCCCAAGTAGATCGATGAGCTGTTCGGCACGGGGCTGCCACTCTTCGAAATCGTGCATCCGGGCGATGTACTCCAGGTGCTCCATCACGCTCAGGTCGTCGTACAGGACGGGGTTGTCGCTGACGAAGCTCACGGCGCGCCGAGCTTCCACCGACCCCGGAGCTGCGCCGGCGATCGTGATCGTGCCTTCCTCCAGTTCGAGTTGGCCTGCGATCAGGCGTAACAGCGTCGACTTGCCGGCGCCGTTCGGTCCGACGATCGCCACGGTTTCGCCCTGGGCGACCTCGAGGGAGATGCTCCGCAGCACCTCATGGGAACCGTAGGACTTCGAGACGTTTTCGACATGCAGCATGGGCTACCGACGGTACTCGCCCGACAGGGCCCCCTATGGCTCCCCAACTCACCGAGAAGGAGATCGCAACCGGAGCCGCAAGCACACTCTGGTTGCCCTACTGGCTGAGGATCAGGTCCCAACGCATCGCCCCGTGCGGGTATCGACGCAACGATCGAATGATGCGCTGTCGCCCACCATCGGGGAGTTCGATCTGAATCGGCGCACGCAGCAGCGCCGCTCGACCGGCCTCGGGATCGTCGATGATGAGTTGTGTCGAGTCGGCCAAGCCCCAGGTATGGCGACGAGATCCGCCTGTGTCGATGTCCATCTTGTGCGAGTCGATCTGGAGCTCGCCGGATACGCGACAGTCCATGCCGTACCCGTCGAATCCGGGTCCGTCGACGCGAAACATCGGCTCGGTCCGTTCCCATTCGAGGTCGAACGCCAACCCGACCTTGTCGCCGCGTTCGCCTCTCCATGCCTCCATGGGATCGTCGAAGCCGACAGCGAACGCTTCCATCGCCACGGTCCAATGATCAAACGGTGTTTCGCAGATTGCGTGTGACCACAGCCCACCGCCGCGAATTTCCAGTGGCCACGGAGGCTTGGGGGCATCGAGGTCATGCTCGCGGCACAGGACGAATGGGAGACCCTTTCGGACCACGGCCGCCCAGAACCAGGTCTGGCGCAGATTCGGATACACCGAGAGCCGAGTGAACATCGCCATCGTGGCATCGGGAACCGCGAACTCGAACTCCCAGATCTCGGCCCACCACGGATCGTCGGTGGGATCGTGACGACGATCGTCGTCTGTTCGCATCAAACCATGGTACGTGCTTTTACGATCAGTCGATCCCTACGTCGCGTACGGCCGATCCCTCCCCGGCCTACAGCAGGCCGAGGGCCGTGACTTCTTCGAGTTCCTCCTGGAGCTCCTTGGTGGTGATTGCGATCTTTCCCTTTGCGAAGTCGTCGAGGGGAAGACCTTCCTTGACCTTCCAAGTCGTGCCGTCGGTGACGATGGGGAAGCCGAACTGGAGGCCCTCGGGAACGCCGTATTCACCACGGGAGATCACGGCCAGGGACGCAACCTCGTCGGCAGGTGTGGGGTTCCAGATGCTGGTGACCGAATCGATGGCCGCGTTCGCGGCCGAGGCTGCCGACGAAAGGCCACGGGCCTCGATGATCGCCGCGCCACGCTTTTGCACGGTCGAGATGAAGTCACCGTCGAGCCAGGCATGATCGGAGATGACGTCGAAGGTGGGCTTGCCGTTGATCGTGGCGTTTCGCGCGTCGGGATACTGGGTGGCCGAGTGGTTGCCCCAGATGGTGGTGTGCTTCACCGCGGTGATCGGCACGCCAGCTTTGGCGGCGAGCTGTGCCTTTGCACGGTTCTGGTCGAGACGGGTCATGGCGAAAAAGCGCTCGGCCGGGATGTCTTTGGCGTTCGCCCGGGCGATCAGGGAATTTGTATTGCAGGGGTTACCGACGACAACGATACGCACGTCGCTCGCCGCGTTGGCCGAGATGGCCTGGCCTTGCGGCTTGAAGATGGAACCGTTGGCGCTGAGAAGATCGCCGCGCTCCATTCCGGCCTTGCGGGGCATGGCACCCACTAGGAGGGCCCAGCTGGTGTCTTTGAACGCATGGTTGAGGTCCGACGTCGGCTCCATGCCGGCGAGGAGCGGGAATGCGCAGTCGTCGAGTTCCATGCAGACTCCGTTGAGGGCCTTCAGTGCAGGTTCGATCTCCAACATGCGCAGGATCACTGGCTGATCCGGCCCGAGGAGATGACCGGACGCAATCCGGAACAGGAGTGAATAACCGATTTGGCCGGCAGCACCGGTCACCGTGACATGGACAGGAGGTTTTGTCATAACGGTCTGCAAGCGTACCCGGAGTTCGGGTTTCGCGTTGATCTGGGCGCGGCCGACTCCGACTTCGACTCCGACTTCGCGCCAAGTATTTCGTACGCTTATTGTCGGTCGAATCCCTCGATGTTGCGCTCGATACCGTCGGTCATCGTTTGCACCGACCAGCGATGGCCCCACGGATCGACGAGCGTACCCATGCGTGCACCGTAGGGCTGGTCCTCCGGTGGCCGGATGCCATTGGCCCCGGCGGCGACCGCATGCGCATAGACGGCGTCGACATCATCGACGTACAGCGTGAACATGACCGAACTTCCGCCGAGTGTCTGTGGGGATACGGCGCCGTAGTCGGGATATTCGTCGCTGATCATCAAACGGGTGTCGCCGAGGGCGAACTCCGCGTGGCCGAGTCGCCCGTCGGTCTGGTCGACGTAGCGTTGGCCGTGCTCGACGGCACCGAAGACGTCGGTGTAAAAGGCGATGGCATCGCTCGCGCCACGACAGCACAGATACGCCGTGACGACATGTTGTCCTTCAGGGGTGCGGGGCATAGTTGTTCCTTTCGAAGAATACGGATGTAGTCCTATCAGGCCGTGGCGGCTGCAGCCGGGGCCCGCTCGATGTCGGCAGCCACGCTGCGGGCCAGGGTGGTGAGGCGGCGTCGGTACACCGCAACCGTCGGCTGGTCGAGCTTGAATCCCTTGGGTGACAGGTCGAGCAGTTCCATCCAGCCCGTCCGCAGCGACGTGGACGCGCCCGTCCGGCGCAGATAGGCGGCCAGGCCGCGTCGCAGGCGATTGAGTGCAGGCTGTGTCGCCCCGGCGGCGTGCTCGTACTTCGCGCTCAGGATTTCCTGCGAGTGAGGGGAGGCGGCCATCTGCTCCCACAGATCGCCGTCGAAGCGCTGCAGGAAACCCTCCAACTGGTCGGCCGCCGAGCCGGGCTGGCCGAGCGCAGCCAGCGCGCGGTCGACGGCGTCGTCCATCAACGCCGCGAACGCCGACGCGAAGATTGCCGCCTTGTTGTCGAAGTACAGGTAGAGGGCCGGCCGTGACATGCCCGCGGCGTCGGCGATGTTCGCCATAGACGTCCCGGTGAACCCGCGGACGGAGAACTCGCGTATGGCTGCGGTATGAATGACGGCGCGGCGCTGCTGCTCGTCGGTGCGGTCGCCCGGTGCCATGCTCGAAGTTTGACACACTCGGCCCGATCTGTCAGAGTGCGCCTCGCTGACGTTTTTCGTGAAATATGTCAGAACGACCCCCGTCTGCCGCAAGGAGCAACCATGACCCGACTCGGTTACCAGATTCCGAACTTCACACTCCCGGCCTCCGTCGGCGGCAGCATCTTCCGTAACGTCGTCGAGCAGGCCAAGGCTGCCGAAGCCGCAGGGTTTGATCGTGTCTTCGTGATGGACCACTTCTATCAACTGCCCGGTCTTGGCGCCCCGGAAGAACCGATGCTCGAGTGCTACGCGATGTTGTCGGCGATCGCTCAGCACACCTCGAAGGTTCGACTCTCGGCGCTCGTCACCGGGAACACGTACCGGAATCCGACGCTGCTGGCGAAGACGATCACTGCGCTCGACCACGTCTCCGAGGGCCGCGCCACGCTCGGCATCGGAGCCGGATGGTTCGAACTCGAACACCAGTCCCTCGGCTACGAGTTCGGCACGTTCACCGATCGGTTCGAGAAGCTGGAAGAGGCGCTCCAGATCATCGTCGCCATGCTGCGCGGCGAACGGGTCACCTTCGCCGGCAAGCACTACCGGGTCACCGACGCGGTCAACTCACCGGCGCCGATCTCACGCATCCCGATCATGATCGGCGGCAGCGGCGAAAAGAAGACACTGCGTATGGTCGCCCAATACGCGGATGAGTCGAACCTGTCCAGCGGCTCGATCGATGAGATCCCACGCAAGCTCGACGCACTCGCGGCACACTGCGAGCGCCTCGGCCGCGATCGCAGCGAGATCAAGGTCACCAAGCTGCAAATGGTCTGCCTCGCCCCGACGATGGAGGAAGCCGAAGCCGACCTGCGGGCCATCGCTGCAGTGAAGGGCTTCAGTGAGGAGATCATCGACATGTTGAAGCTCGTCTTGATTTACGGCGACCCCGACACCGTTGGTGAGAAGCTCGTCGCCGCGATGCGCACCGGCATCGACGGCATGACCATCAACCTCGCCGTCAACGGCCACAACACCGACCGCATCGGCCTGCTCGGCCAGGTCGCCTCGAAGGCGATCAACGAAGCGAGTTTGTTTGGCTGAAGGTACTGCGAAGAAGAGGCCAAGACCCCTGAGCGAAGCAGCGCCTCAAGCGGAGTCCGGGAACCTGTTCGGACCGGGTGAGTGAGGCTCACTCACCGTGAGCCTCATTCACCTGGTGGAGAAGACCGCACGATGGGGCAGAGTTGCGCCTCGCCGGCCCGAAACTGTCACACCAGCGGGGTCAACTGGACTTGTGAGCACGCAACCGAGTCAGGACCGAATCAAGGACTATTGGACCAGAGGTGGGATGGCCCGACCGTCAACGAGTTGTCCGATTCGGCTCCATGGCTACGCGGCAAAGTACGCCGTGATCTTGGTCGTACGTCGCCGTGGCACGGCCCGGCCAGCCGACGTTGTCTCCGACCTCGCAAGTCGGTCGGTGTGCACGTAGGATATGCGCGGATCAGCGCCAGGAGATCTGCTCCTACTGGGACCGGGAGATGGGGAGCCGCGGCGGAGAAGGGATTTTGTCCGCGAAATGCATTCTGGATCTCGGTTCGTAACTGAATTGCCCGAACGATGCGTGATCTTGTCGTGCAGGATCATTTGCGTGATCCGGCTGCGACGTGGGACGTGACGCGCGGAGCGTTCGTAGGTCGCAATCCGGCCGCAGTGATCGAACCTGACTTGGTTCTGCTTCCGGACATGAGTATCGCTTTCCGGTCGGTGGCGAGATCGCTTAGGTTTCGATCGGTCCCTGGCCTTCCGCTCGACCAGTTGGCCTTGCAAGCTCAGGTACTTTGCGTTGTGTGACGGGGCCGATAAAAGGTACGAGCACGGTGGAGTTCTTACGAACGAAAGGTCTCCACATTTGACGCTGTGCCTGAACCGGAGTCGAATGCTGCGGTGCAGAGGAACCGATCGGCAACGGCAGACGCGGAGGTATCGACAGCGCCTGGGCTGAGCCCCCGTGAGATCTGGATCGTCCTGGGGTCGCTGATGATCGCCACGGCGCTCTCGGCGATCGACGCCACCATCGTGTCGACGGCACTCCCGACGATCACGGGCGACCTCGGTGGATTCGAACAATACGCATGGGTCGGTACGAGCTACATCCTCGTGTCCACGATTGCCACGCCCATACTGGGAAAGCTCGGTGACCTGTTCGGGCGGCGTCGGATGATCCTGGTCGTCATAGGCATTTTTACGATTGGTTCATTGCTCTGTGGGCTCGCTTCCAACATGACGCAACTCATCGCCGCTCGTGGCCTTCAGGGTCTCGGTGGTGGTGGCATACAAGCGCTGACGTTCGCGATCCTCGGTGAGTTGGTGTCGCCTCGCGAACGTGGACGCTACATGGGCCTGTACACGGGGATCTATGCCGCGAGCGCGGTCGTCGGACCGCTCGTCGGCGGTTGGATGATCGACAACTTTGCATGGCAGTGGATCTTCCTCGTGAACGTTCCGATCGCCGCAATCGCCGTGGTGGCGATCATGAAGACGCTGCACCTTCCATTTCGAAAGCAACCGGCAAAGCTTGATCTCGCCGGGGCAGCTCTTCTCTCCATTTTCTTAGGCTCACTTATCATCGCGTTGGAGGAGGCACGCAACGGTTGGGGTGAGCCGGCCATTTCGGTTCTCCTCGTGATTGCGATCGTCACGTTCGTGTTGTTCCTCTTGAACGAGAAGCGAGTTCCCGAGCCCATCGTGCCGCTTCATCTCTTTCGCAACCGCATCTTCTCTACGGCGTGTGCCATGGGATTTGTAGCGGGCGCAATGTCGTTTGGCGTCCAGAACTTCCTGCCGTTGCAGTTTCAAGACGCGAACTTCATAAAGCCCACGATGGCCGGGTTGTATCTCGCTCCGTTGATGGCGGGTGTCATGCTCGGATCGTCGGGCGGCGGTTTCCTCATTGTCAAGACCGGTCGCTACAAGTTCGTGCCGGCAATCGGCCTCGGGCTGAGCGTGTTGGGTACCCTCGCGCTCTCGCGCCTGTCACCGAGCTGGGGCTTCCTCATGTTTGTGGTGCCGATGTTGGCCATCGGCATGGGCAACGGCGGCACGTTCACCACGACGAGCATTGCTACCCAGAACGCTATCGACCCGAAGGTGCTCGGGATCGGCACGGCGACCCTCGTGTCGATTCGTTCCCTCGGCGGCTCGCTCGCACTTGCCGGCTACGGCACCGTGTTCACCTCGACGGTGTCGTCTCGTATGATCCGCGATCTCCCCGAGAACGCGCTTCCTGGCGGAACAAAGGTCAGCTCGTTGGTGCGGGCACCGAGCCAGATCCAAAAGCTGCCGCTCGAGGTCCGCGACGTGGTGGTGAGCTCCATCACTGCAGGAACGGCGCGTGTCTTTCTCCTTGCCGTGCCACTCGTGTTCGTCGCGTGGCTCCTCGCCCTGTCCTTCCCCGAACTTCCGCTGCGAACGACGAACCAGCCCACGAACCAGCCCACGCCGACGCCCATTCCTCACCCCACGCCGTCGCTCGAGTAGCCAGAGCGCTTCGTCGCCGCCCCGTCAGCCGCCGAGCGCGCGAGCCAAGGGTGCAGGATCCCAGTACTCGTTCCACTGGGCGATCTTGCCGCCGCGAAGTTGCGCGAACACTGCGGCCTCGAACCCGGTGCTGATACCAGCGAGCTTCGACGATCGCCCCGTCATCGGGCATTCGGCGATGAACGCGAGACGTGCGTCGCCCGTGAGGTCACCGTCGACGAAGCAGTTCCGGATGACGGCTGGCGCAAAGTCGAACCGACGGATGATCATCTCGATGTGATCATGCAACACGGAACTGCCGACATGTGTCCCGTACGGATCCGCAATCGTGACGTCGTCGGTGACCACTGCGACGGCCAGGTCGGGGTTACGTTCGGACCACGCCGAAAAGAAGCGAGTGACAACTTCGGGGACAGCGCTCATTGGACTCCTCGAATCTCGGGCGAAACGGACGTACATGCCGACCGAACGAAGCGTAGAACGTCGAGCGAGATTTCACACTACCGGGGACCGCGACTGAGGGCGGTCGCCGCGTCGATCAGCGCAAGGTGCATCGGCGCCGCAAGCAGGTTGCCTCGCAGGTCGCCGGTCATGGGGTCGACGTGGGTGGCGCCGATGTGCGTTGGCCCGAGCGCACGCAAGAGAGCATCCATTCGCTCGTGTGCCTCTTCCCATCGATCGAACCGGGCCAGGGCCGTCACCATTGTGAACGACGCCCACAGATCAGCACCCTGCCCGGGAGGGAACCCGTCGTCGACGTGCGGCAAATGTCTGTGTACGTATGGCCACTCCGTGAGCTGTGGCAACGTTTGCTCGAGCGTGGTGCGCGCCCGATGCTCGGCTTCGGTTTCGCTGTCACTGGGCAGAGCCGGAAACGACGCCTCACTGATCCAACGAAGTATCGACGCATCGCAGGAGTCGTCCGCTCCGGTTGTACCGGTGCGTCCGGCGCGTTCGGTCGGTGTACTTCCGGTTCGACGAAAACCCGCACGCGCGTCGACACCGAACAGCCCCTCGGTCGCCAACCAGAGATCGAGCTCGCGTACACCTTGACTCCACGAGTCGGTAACCGGATCGATCGGGTTCCTCCGCCGTGCGGTTGCGATCAGGGCAGTGAGAGCTGCTCGGACGGCGATGGCCGATTCGACATGTCTGACCGGTCGCGCCCGCGAATCCCAGCGCCCCGCATCGGGAGCACCGGCATGTTCGGCCAGCCAGTCACCGAGACGTTCCAGCCGCTTCCATGAGTGACGGTCATCGAGTTCGAGTGAAAGTTCGGCAATCGCGCCGAGATCGAGCAGTGCGCCGACCTTCGTGCCGGAGCGGACGGGGCCGTTCCCGAGCCATCCGGGAAGTGCGACCTCTTCCTCAGATCCAGGACGCTCGCCGGACGGCTGGTAGGTCGGGGAGAGGGGAAGCGCGTCGGAAGCACGTTCGTGAAGCCACTGTCGCTGCAGACCCGACCAATCTCGGCGGTCCAGGCGGTCCCACACGCGAACCGCATGCGCGTTGTCGCGGAGCCAGGCGAATCGCTCGTCCACGTTTCGCTCGTTGCCGAAACGGGCAGGGATCGAAGTAGTAAGCGCACGAAGTAAACACGAATCGGAGCTCGTCGAAACGGTAAGTAAACGTAGGGCGCGGACCGATCGCAGAACTGCCCACCGAAGATCAGAGTCGAACTCCACGGAGCCGACGTCGCTACGCCATGACGCACGGACTCGCTGCTGTTCGGCGAGGGCCTCCCCGATCGTGGGGTGGGGTCGCTCCACTCCGTGTCGGGTCACGCCACGCTGCGTCGTGGGCGAGACCGTCACGACGATGCGATCGCCGGCGCGCAGGAGTCGAGCAACGTCGGACTCGGTACCCTCCACCCGGACATCGCCATAGGCGACTCCGTTCGACCACCGATCGATGCGGCGTGGTGCGCCGAAGGCAAAGCCTGGTCGCACGGCGAGGGTTACGTCAGCGACACCGCGCAATACCGTAAGTATGCGAACTATATGGCCGTCGGCGACATGGTCGACGACCTCGAACGTTCCATCGGCGGTCTCGAAGGTTGTGGTCAGGACCGGGGCTTCGTCGTTCGTGAACGTTTGCGTGCCGGTCCAATCCGGCCGGGTCGGACCAAGTCGGATCTCGCCGCCCGCCCGCTGGTCCACGAGCGAAAAACATGAAGGCGCCCCGGCCCGTTGACCCGGTGACCACCAGTCGATCGCGGCGTTGCTCGCAACGAGCGCCGTCGTTGAATCGTCGCCGATCGCTGCGTGATCGGCGAGGCGATTCACGCGCTGATGCCGACGATCTCCACCTTGAGAAGGCCGCCGGGGGCTTGGTAGGTAACAGTCTCGCCAACCTTGTGACCCATCAGGGCCGCACCAAGAGGTGACTCCGGCGACACGACGTCGAGACCGTCGCGGCGTTCCTCGATCGAGCCAACGAGGTATCGCTCGGTGTCGTCGTCACCGTCGTAGCGGATCTCGACCACGGATCCGGCGCTGACCTCGCTGGTGTCGACGCTGTCGACAACCTCTGCTTTGTCGAGGATCAGCATGATCTGCTTCATGCGGCCGTCCATACGACCCTGTTCCTCTTTGGCGGCGTGGTAGTCACCGTTTTCGGAGAGATCGCCCATCTCTCGGGCGGCTTCGATCTTGCGGGCAATCTCGACGCGACCGCGGGTGTAGAGATCGTCGAACTCGGCGCGAAGTCGATCGTGCGCCTCTCGGGAAAGCTTTGTACTCACACCCGAGAGTGTAGTCGTGGACCTGCGGTTTTCGACCGGGAGTTGTTCCGGACGTGAAGATGTCACAGGTGGCGCTCCTCGGAGCGCCGAACCTCAGCGGCCGCGGTAGGTCGCCTTGTTCCCGGCCGCGTCTTTGTTGAGACGCTTGCTCAGGTGGAGACCCTCCAGGATCAATTCGACTGCGCTGGCCTGCTCCTGCGGTGCAGCTTTTGCTCCGACGAGGGCCCGGACGGCGTCACGCATCGGCTCGGCCTCTGCGCTGTTGAGTGCCGCGGTGTAGTCGGCCGACGTGAGGTCGTCGCCCGCGTGCATCACCATTCCCGCTTCGAATCCCTGCAGCACATTTCGAAGATCTTCGATCCGGACGACGTCTTTGAACACCGTAAGTATGCTTGCTTTCAGCAGCTTTTCGACGACTGAACCTTCGCGCTCGTCGAGGGTCTCGATCTCGATCTTGCCCTGGGTGCTGGCCATCAACGCGTCGAGGTCGCTGACGCGTGGCACGGCGAGGCTTTCGCCGCGGCGCAGCGCTCGACGCACGGACGCTGCGCACAGCGTCTCGTGGTTCGCAACCGTGAGACGCACGGACACACCGGAGCGCTGGTTGACGTTTGGACTTTGGCGAGCAAGCTGGCTGAACGTCGCGATGATCTCGCTCATGTATCCGGGCATGCGAACTTCGATGTCGCCTGCCGGGGGCATCGCCTCCTGGGCGACGACCTGTCGTTCGATGGACGTCTCCAACGGATAATGCGTACGGATCTGCGCGCCGAAGCGGTCCTTCAACGGGGTGATGATGCGTCCACGGTTCGTGTAGTCCTCAGGGTTCGCCGACGCCACGAGCACAACGTCGAGCGGCAGACGAATCTTGTAACCACGAATCTGCACATCGCGTTCTTCGAGAACGTTGAGCAGACCCACCTGGATGCGCTCGCTGAGATCGGGAAGTTCATTGATCGCGAAGATGCCCCGGTTCGTTCGCGGCACAAGCCCGTAGTGGAGCGTAAGCTCGTCGGACAGGTATCTCCCCTCGGCGACCTTGATCGGATCAACCTCACCGATGAGGTCCGCGATCGAGGTGTCAGGAGTGGCAAGTTTTTCCCCGTAGCGCTCGCTGCGGTGGACCCAGCTGATCGGCGTCTCCTCGCCCTTTTCGGCCACGAGGTCCTTGGCGTGCTTGCTACTCGGGTTGTACGGATCATCGTTGATTTCCGATCCCGCGACGATCGGCATCCATTCGTCGAGCAGACCGGTCATGGACCGGATCATGCGGGTCTTCGCCTGGCCGCGCTCACCGAGCAAGATGATGTCGTGGCCCGCCAGGATCGCATTCTCCATCTGTGGGAGCACGGTCTCTTCGTACCCGAGAACCCCTTCGAACATCGGTTCTCCGGCCTTGATCTTCGCAACCGCATGCGACCGGATTTCGTCTTTCACGCTTCGAGACACCCACCCCGATGCCCGAAGAGCTCCGAGTGTGGTTGCCGATGGTTTTGCCGACGGTTCAGAAGCCATGGCAGAAGACCCTATCCGCATGCCCACCCCAAGTTCTCAATTCTGGTGTCCGACGGGGGAGCCGAATCGTTGGTGCTCCGAGCGTTGTAGCGGCCGCTAGCGTTGTTCGGTGCCTCTAGGACTTGTGTGTCTCGACGTCGACGGAACCCTGGTGGGCCACGCGGGTGTTCCCACCGACGGTGTGTGGAAGGCGGCAGATCGGGCCCGGGCGGCCGGGATTCATCTCGCCATCTGCACAGCACGACTCGGCCTCGGTTCGGCGTGGGATTGGGCCACTCGTCTCGACCCCGATGGCTGGCACATGTTCCAAACGGGCGCCTCGATCATGCACACCGGTACCGGACAAGCCCACTCCACTCCGCTGCCGTCGGGCTCTGTAGAGGAGGGAGGGGCGATCGCGGCCGAGCATTCGTGGGTGTTCGAGCTCTACGCCGACACGGACTATGTCGTCGACGACGACCGGCCGGTCACCCTTGCCCATGCCGCGTTGTTGGGGCTGCCCTTCGTGCGGCGACGGTTGAGTGACCTGCGAGGTGACCCGCTTCGCGCCCAGTACATCGTGACCGACGCCGATGTCGAACTCGCCATCGCGCTGGTACCGAAGGGCTGCGTGGCGTCGTCGGCGACATCGCCCATCATCGCCGGACATCACTTCGTCTCGATCACCGACGAGTCCGTCTCGAAAGCATCTGGCGTGCGCGCGTTGGCGACGCTGCTTGGCCTCGAGCTGTCTCAGGTGATGATGGTCGGCGACGGTCAAAACGACGTGTCGGCTCTCGTCGTTGCCGGACACGCCGTCGCAATGGGCAACGCCCACCCCGAAGCAGTCGCGGTTGCCGATTACGTCGTCGCCGACGTCGAGCGCGATGGCGTGGCCGACGCCCTCGACCTCGCCATCACACTGCACTAGTGCTGCCGCACTGAATCGCTAGACGCTGCGACCCATGAACGCCGCGAGGCGGTCGGCAGCCGACGCACCGTCGGGAGCGGCCTGCTCCTCGAGGAACAAACCGGGCTTGCGGAAGTCGGGACCGATGAACTGTTTTGCTGCTTCGAGGCAACCCTCGGCAAGGGCGGGGTTTAGGTTGGTGTTCTGACCCGTCGCCTTTGCGACGTCCCACGCATGGGCAAACTCGTCGTTGGTGAAGATTCCGGCAACGGCACCCCCGGGCATTTCGCCGAACGGAAGTTTGATCATTCGTCCCAAGACGGCCGGGTCGGCATTGAAGGCGGCCACCGCGGCATCTGCGGCGGCAGAGAAAGCGCCGAGCGGGTCGTCGCCGACATAGTCGTCGACGTGAGCCATCGGTTGTCCGGTGAGGGCAGCAGCGACCATGAGCGCTCCGCCCGTCATGTGATTCGCAACGCCACGGACATCCCATTCCGAACAGGGTGAGGCGAGGGTCCACTGATCGGGCCCGACTTTCGCGAGCACCTGTTTTGCCTCGTTACATGCTGCAGTAAAGGTTGCGATCGGATCCATGCTCGTTCTCCTTAGGTAGCGCGAGTGTTCATATTCGCAGGTTTCTCCGAGCCCATCTCCACGAGTGAATTGACCGAGCGGCAAAGCGGCGTAAGTTTTTACTGTGCAACCGGGCCAGGGGACGAACGCGGTCCCAAGAGATCTTCATGGCTGATCAGGCTCATCCGTCTCCGGTTTCTCCTGGGCAAATGTCGAGTGGCGGTCGATCCAAAGGTGCTGCGGTGACCATCTCGGGTGTCACGAAGACGTTTCGCAATCGCAGTCGATCTACG
Organism: Acidimicrobiia bacterium; assembly: GCA_031418035.1. Classification (GTDB taxonomy): domain Bacteria; phylum Actinomycetota; class Acidimicrobiia; order Acidimicrobiales; family JANYDT01; genus JANOYY01. Next base: position 10,205 of record JANOWU010000300.1, on the reverse strand, counting down.
CAAGCCCTGACCAGCGTCGACCTCACCATCGACAGGGGTGAGTTCGTCACCCTCCTGGGGCCCTCGGGCTGCGGGAAGAGCACGCTCTTGCACATTGTCGGTGGCCTGATCACGCCCGACGCCGGCGTCGTGACGATCGACGGGTCAACACCTCATGCGGCACGAAGCAAGAAGCAGTTCGGGCTGATACCACAGGCGCCTGCACTCGTGCCGTGGCGCACCGTGCACGAAAACATCCTGTTTCTCAGCACCTTGAACAAGAGGGCGGGGCAGACCGCGCTTCCCCCGACGCAGATCGACGAGTTGATCGAAGCAGTCGGCCTCACCGACTTCTGCCACGCGTATCCACACGAACTTTCCGGCGGCATGCAACAACGCGTTGCGCTGGTTCGCGGGTTCGCACTCGGCGCTCCCGTGCTCCTCATGGATGAACCATTCGCGGCGCTCGACGAGATCACCCGGGCAAGCGCCCGGTACCTGCTCCTCGACCTCTGGTCCCGGACCGGGGCCACGGTCATCTTCGTCACCCACTCGATTCCCGAAGCCGTCATCCTGTCCGACCGGGTTGTGGTGATGGCGGCGCGACCGGGCCGCGTTGCTGCCGTTGAAGACATCACGCTGCCGCGCCCGCGCACACCAGAGATGGAGGACGAAACCGTCTTCCTGGATCACCTCCGTCGGCTCCGCAACGATCTCCGGGACCACCACACGTGAGGCGGTTCGGGCCATTCAAGAACGCCGACACACTGGCATCCCCCGACGCCAGCGATACGGGTCCCTGGACGGACCTACGCGACGACGTGCGGGGCTGGTCCCTCGGCGCGCTCGCCCCCGTTGTTGGTATCGTCACGTTCCTCAGCCTGTGGCAACTGGCGACGTGGGCGTTCGATGTAAAACGGTTCGTGCTCCCCGGGCCGTGGTCCATCGCCACGCACATGGCCGACAACCCGCGCTACTACCTGTCGAATGCGCGGACCACCATCTGGGAGGCGTCGCTCGGGTTCGCGGTTGCGTTTGTGCTGGCGATGATTGCGGCGACCGCCATGTCGCGGAACCGCTTCCTGGAGCGTGCCGGTCTCCCGATCGGTGTGCTCATCCAGGTAACGCCGATCATCGCGTATGCCCCTGCGGTCGTGATCTGGCTCGGTCCGGGTCTCGGTTCGATTCTTGCCATCACGAGCCTCGTGTGTTTCGTTCCGTTTCTCCTGAACGGAATCGCCGGCCTGCGATCGGTCGATCCGCTGTTGATCGACCTGGCGCGATCGGTCGACACGCGCGAGTCCGAAGTGCTTCGTCGATTGCGTATCCCCTCGGCGCTGCCGTACCTCCTGTCCGCGGCGAAGATCAACGTCGGCCTGGCGCTCATCGGCGCGGTGCTCGGCGAGTTCTTCTCTCTCGCCTCGAAGGGTCTCGGGTACTCGGTCAAAGTGGCCCAGGCCCGTAATCTGGTCGATCAGCTTTGGGGTTCGATCTTCTCACTTGCCATGATTGGGTCTATCGCGACGCTTCTCATCACCGGCCTCGAGCGCGTCGTGCTCCGTGGGCACGCCTCACAGCGCAACTGACCGATCACCGCAAACCACTCACCACCCCGCACTTCCATCAAGGAGCTCACGTTGAAACCAAGACTTGCGATTGCCGCTCTCGCCGGCGGCCTGCTCCTACTGAGCGCCTGCGGAAGCGACTCCGACGACACCACGGCGACGCAAGCCGTCGAGACCGGGGCCGCCACGGACGCCGCCCCCGAAGCGGCGCCGCCGTCGCCCATGACCGCGCAGGAAGCCGCGCAACGCTGCGAGACGAACAAGGCGGCCGGCAAGATCACCTACGCATCGAGCTTCGACTTCGCGGCGGCAGCATCGATCATCGATGTCGTCGTTGCCGACAACAAGGGCTACTTCAAGGACCTCTGTCTCGACGTCGAACTCAAGCCGGGCTTCTCGTCGTCGAACTATCCACTGGTTGCCAGCAACAAGGTGCAGTTCTCCGCGGCCGGCGGGTACACCGAGATCCTCAACTACTCCAAGGACGGCGCCAAGTTCGTTGCGTTGGCCGACTACGGCAAGACCCCGATCGAGGCACTCGTCACAAAGGATCCGCAGCTGGCTTCGCTGGCCGACCTCAAAGGCAAGACCATCGGTGTGAAGGGCGACATCCCGCCGTCGATCGTGGCCATGCTCAACGCCGCCGGTCTCACGCGCGGCAAGGACTACAAGGAAGTTCTCCTCGACGGATTCGACCCGAAGGTCCACATTGGCCTTCCGATCGACGCGATGCCGGTGTACAAGAGCAACGAGCCGGCGCAACTCGATGCCGCCGGAATTGCGTACAAGCTGTTCGACCCGACGAAGGAGAACATCCCCGGGAGCTTTGCCATTCTGTACACCTCCGCGGACTACGCCGCGAAGAACCCCACCGTCGTCGAAGACTTCATTCGGGCGTCGTTGAGGGGAATGGAAGACGCTGTCGCCGACCCCAAGGCTGCCGTCGCGATTTCCGTGGCCAAGATCAACGCGGCGGGCAATCAAGCGTTCCTCACCGAGGCCGGTGAGGCGAATCGCTGGAGCGTCGAACTCGCCGAAGTGGGCGTCGGTCTCGGTGGCAAGCCAATCGGCACGATCATTCCCGAGGTGTTCGCCGCAGAGGTTGCGGCGTACACGAAGGCTGGGATCCTGACGGTTCCCGATCCGTTGGCCTACGACGCCACGCTGGTGTCGAAGCTGTACGGCGCTGACGGCAAAGTCATCTTTACGAAGTACGCCGCGTAAGAGATTCACGACGCACGCGGGTAGCGACGTCGCGTCGACGAAGCACTACGGTCTCGGCATGGACCTATTGCACGTCATGCGAACGAACGGATCAGTGCGGACCTTTCGAAACGATCCGGTGAGCGATGATGCAATCGCTCGCGTCCTCGACGTTGCCCGGTTCGCGCCGAGTGGCGGGAACCAGCAGGGCTGGCATGTCGTCGTGCTCAAGGATCCTGCCGTTCGCTCGGAGATCGCGTCGCTGGCCCGCATGGGCTGGAACGAATATGCCGCAATGGCGAAAGCGGGGGTGCGGCCGTTCGCGGCCGATGAAACCGGGAGGTGGCCGGGTCCACCCCCTGGCATGGATCTCGCCGCTGAAGCGAAGAACAACCAGCCCTGGCCGTTCATGGACGGAATCGAGAATGCCCCCGTCCTTCTCGTGGTCGCCGTGGATCTGCGCGTCGTCGCGTCGGTCGACGTCGAACTCGATCGCGTTGGGGTGGCCAGCGGGGCGAGCATCTATCCGTTTGCCCAGAACATTCTGCTCGCCGCTCGCACCGAAGGGCTCGGCGGCGTGATGACGACGTTCCTCGTGCGCCGCGAACCCCAGGCCCGGGAGGTGCTCGGCCTTCCGAAGCACATGGCGATCGCGTCGCTCATTGCCCTCGGCATTCCCGAGCATCAAAACACCAAGCTGACCCGCAAGCCCGTCGGCGACTTCGCCACTATCGACCGATTCGACGGCCCGGCACTCGCCTAAGTCCGGGCGACTGGGGGAGCCGGGCTACTGGGGTAGTTGTGACGCCGGAACCCAGCTGCCGTGGAATCCGAACGGAACGCGTCGGGGGATCTTGATCGTGGCCACCGGTGGGCCGTCGAAGTTGCTCGCATCGAGGATCGCAAGGTCACTGCTGTCCGACGCTTGGTCATAGACGAACGTCATGACCCAACCGTCGTCCTCGGCCGGCTTGCTCGCGCCGCTCGCCATCACTGGTGCGAACACGCCCTCACCGGGTTGACGGCCAGCGCCGAATGAATGGGAAACGCAGCTCCCGTCGGTGAGGTCGTACTTCAGGAGCTGATTGTTGAAGACGACCCCCTTGTTCGGCGGACGTGTCGCGGTCATGTATCCGTATCGGTTCGCCAAACCGACGACGTCGTCACTCACCCGTGCGAACTCCGCAGGCCGATCGTCGAGTGGCTCTTCGCGAACGACGCCGGCCGTCATGTCGATGATCCAGCGGTACAGGGTCGCGTATTCCTCGAACTCACTGGAATCCTTGCGCCACATCGAGCGAAATCGGCCGACGTCGATCACGATCTCGAGCCCGTTTCGGCCCTGTCGCTCATAGGAGTTCATGGGATGGAACACGTAGCCGGGCTCGATGTCGAACCATCGGACGTCGGCGTCGGTCCCGGTTCGCGGCATCACGCCGAGGCGGGCACCGTAGGTGTCGCTCCACAGGTACGGCATGCTTCCCGTCATCGCCACGTCGAGATCGAACACGACGGGGAGATCCATGAAGATCACGTGGTTGCGAGTCGAGTTGAAGTCATGCATCATCGTCGGCCCCGGTACCGTGATCTCGGACGACTGTACGAGTTCGCCCGCCGCGCTTACGCGGTGGTACGTGACGTACGGCGGAAACTGCCCGTAACCAAAGAACATCATCTCGCCGGTTTCCGGGCATACCTTCGGGTGGGCGGTCATTGCCGTGGTCAGCCGCCCGTCATAGTTATGTGCACCTACAGTATTGAGTTCGGCATCGAGTTCCCACGGAAAATGCCCTTCCTCGAGCGCCAAGATCTTTCCGGCATGACAGATCACGTGCGTGTTCGCGGCCGACGCCTCACGATCGAAGGTTCCGTCGGGCCGAACGAACGGCAGGGTCGGGTTCTCCAACAGCGGTGTCTTCACGTACCGGTTCTTGTACCAGGTCGCCTTGCCGTTGCTGAGTCGAACTCCGTGCAACATGCCGTTTCCGAAGAACCAGTGCGGTGACTTGCCGGATTTCGGGTTCGCGCCGTTGCGTACGTAGAGACCGTCGAGATCCGTCGGTATCGTCCCGGTCACCTCGAGGTCGACGAAATCGGTTTCGTCGAACACCGGGGCGAAGTTTCCGGCGAGGTGCCAAGGTGTCTTCTTTGTCGGGGCGGCCGAATCGAGCGTGTCGGTCATGATGTTCTCCTTGGGTCCGCGACTGTGCGATTCATGAACACTATCGACAGTGACGCCTCTACCTCGCGACGGAGCAGTACGGTCGTGCGATGGATTTGGGAGGAGTTTGGCGTGCCGCGTTGGCTACCGACGAACTGCGGCGGGTTTTTGCCAACGAGGAGACCGAGGACAGCGACGCGTCGGTGTGGCACGACGTGACGGTGCCCGGACATTGGCGCAAAGCGGATGCCTTTGCCGGGAACGACGACCCGCTCCTGCTCCGGACTCGCTTTCACGCGCCGGCACCCGCCCCCGGCCGACGCGCCTGGCTGGGATTCGAGGGCATCTTCTACCAGGGCGACGTATGGCTCGATGGGCGCTATCTCGGGGACACCGAGGGGTATTTCGTACCGCACACCTTCGAGATCACCGAGGCCCTCCAGCATGACCGCGAGCACCTTCTCGGTGTCGAGGTCACCTGTGCACCACAGCGGACCCGCACGGCGAAACGCAACCTCACCGGCATCTTTCAGCACTGGGACTGCATCGAGCCGGACTGGAATCCGGGCGGTATCTGGCGTCCGGTCACGGTGTTCGAAACCGGACCGGTTCGAATTGTGCGGCTGCGTGTGGTGTGTCTCGATGCGAACCGCGAGCGTGCGGTCCTCGCCGTTCGAGCGGTTCTCGACAGCGGCACTGCTCGATCTGTACGCATACGATCAGTGGTCGGTGACACGCTCGACGAAGAAGAACACCAGCTCGCGAGCGGTTCGAATCGCGTCGAATGGCGAGTCACCGTGGAGCGTCCGACCCTGTGGTGGCCGTGGTCGCTCGGCGAGCCTCACCTCACCTCGGTCGCCGTCGAGATCATCGACCCGGAAACCGGTGAAGTGTCCGATGAACGGCGACGCAGCACCGGAATCCGGCAGGTGCGGAGCGATGACTGGATCTTCGAGATCAACGGCGAACGTGTTCATATGAAAGGAGCGAACGTCGGACCGACCCGGATGGCGATCGGGGAGGCAACGTATGACGAACTCCATCGTGACCTGTTGCTGGCCAAGGAAGCGGGTCTTGATTTCGTTCGCGTGCACGCACACGTCACGCACCCGGCGTTCTACGACGCAGCCGACGCGCTGGGGATGATGGTCTGGCAAGACATGCCGTTGCAATGGGGGTATGCCCGTAGCGTCCGCAAGCAGGCGATCCGCCAAGCCGGGGAACTCGTCGACCTCCTGGGACATCACCCGTCGATCATTCATTGGTGCGGCCACAACGAACCAATCGCCCTCGACGTGAATCCGGAGGCGGTGAACGGCTCCCCGAAGAAGGCTGCCGACATGATTGCGCGGTATCTGCTCCTGCAGCAGCTTCCGACGTGGAACAAGTCGGTTCTGGATCTCGGAATACATCGTGCGCTTACGAAAGCCGATCCGTCCCGCCCGGTGACGGCCCACTCCGGTGTACTCCCCGGGCCGACGTCTGGTGGCACGGACACTCACGTGTACTTCGGTTGGTACCACGGGAGCGAACGGGACTTTCCCTCGATGCTGAGGTCGATCCCGCGGATGGCGCGCTTCGTGAGCGAGTTCGGATCCCAATCGATTCCGGTCACCGACGACATAATCGACGCGTCACGATGGCCCGAACTCGACTGGGACTTTCTCGGCAAACATCACTCGCTGCAGAAGACGTTCTTCGAACGTAATGCTGACGTTGACCCCGCGAACTTTGTGCACTATGCCGACTGGAAACTGGCGACGCAGGAGTACCAGGCCAATTTGCTACGTAGACATATCGAAGAGCTCCGTCGGATCAAATACCGACCCAACGGGGGCTTTGCCTTCTTTCTCCTCAACGACCCTCTCGACCATCCGGCCGTCACCTGGTCTGTCCTCGGACACGACCGTCGGGCAAAGCTCGGCTACGAGGCGGTGGCCGACGCGTGCCGTCCCGTTATCGTCACCGCGGATCGTTTACCCGCCGTGGTCTCGGTGCACGACACCCTTGCTCTCGACGTTCACGTCACGTCCGACGTGCGACATGTCTTACGCGATGCGGTCGTTGTTGCGGTGCTGACGTGGCCGGGCGGATCTCACCGCTGGGAGTGGACCGGTGATATCGCAGCGGATTCGGTTGTCCGGGTCGGAGCCGTCGACATTGTCCTGCCGTCCCCGGCGCATCCGTCGGCCCGCCATCTGCCGGGCATCGTCGATCCCAATCTCGTGCTCGACCTCACCGTGACGCACCCCGAGGCAACGGCTTCGAATCGGTACTCCAGTCGCTTCGTTTGACCGTCCGCGGCGATCGGAGCTCCCAAGAGTTTCGGATGTTTCTCCGCATTTCAGAAATTCAATGTATTTCGCGGCAGGGAAACACCTCCTTGAAGTGTCGGATCGGGTCGCGTACTTCCCGCGATAGACCGCACAGCCTGCCAGTGACATTCGAACGGAGATGCACCATGGACTTCAATCTGGAGAACTCAAACGCTGTCGACTTTGCTCGTCGCGAACTCAATGAGGCGATCACGAAAAGGTTCCTTTTTCGTCACTCACGAATTCTTGTGGTGGTCGATAGCGGTATCAGCCTCTCGCCCGGCGCCAACCAATTCGGAATCGAGCGCGTCATTCGCTTGCTCCGAGAAACGACCGTGGGTCTGTGGCACTTTCATGCCGATGTGGCCATTCACAATTCTGCCCCCTTCAGCATCGTGGCGAACCCTGGAGGCACCGACGCAAAGTATGTGGGCTTTCGATTCGACAGTGTCGTGCCGGGGTCCGCTCAAGTCATTGACCGATATGACCAGATTTGGTGCTTCGGAGCTACCGGTCCAGTCACTGACGACGCCGAACTCGCATCGCTTGCAAAGTGGATGAACGATGGCGGGGGACTCTTTGCCACCGGAGACCATTCGACGCTGGGCGAAGGTCTTTGCAGCCGCATTCCGCGCATTGGCACCATGCGGGCGTGGAGCAACGTTCAGGGAGTGCCCCCGGCGAACGGCGAGACTCGAATCGATACGAATCGTCCATTTACCGCAGACGAGATCGCCGGTACGGAGATCATCGAGTTCACGCGCCAGGGCGACCCACTGCCACAGAACATCGATTGGGTCCCGTGGTACACGCATCGCCACTTTCCCTGGACGATACATCGGCGACCCCACCCCGTCCTGTGCCATCCAGAACTTGGACCGATCGATGTGATGCCCGATCATCCCCACGAAGGGGTGGTCTTCGACCACCGCGCTCAGCCCGACGTCGGTCTTGCCGCCATCACCCTGGGAAACAGTTACAACTTCAACGGCGTCACCGGTGAGGAATATCCGACGGTTGGCGGGATTCGACCGCTCCCGCTGGTGATAGCTCGGGGCCGAACCCTTGCCGACCCACCCCTTCAGCACGAGAAAAGGGAGTCGCCTGCGAAACGCTTCTCCATGATCAGCGTCTACGACGGACATCGCATCGGACTCGGGCGGGTCGCGACGGACTCGACCTGGCACCATTGGATGAACATCAACATCACGCAACTCGAAGGGGCCGCAGGCCCGAACTGGGAGAAAATCAAGCGGTACTACCTCAACCTCGCTCTGTGGCTCGCCCCGGCGTCGCACATCTCGATCGGCTTCACATCGACCATCGTGGAAAGCTTCTTCGCCTACCCGGGCATTGAGGAATACGCGACCAACCGAAGTCGCTTTGACCTCGGTCTCACCCTCCGCAACCACTTGCTCCAACATCTTGGGCCTTGCTGGGTGACACTCTTCATCCTTGATCGGCTGAAGGTCCAATATCCAAAGTTTCACGATCGTTTTCTTGAGGAGTACCTTCGAGAAATACCGCGAAAGCCCGAGTTTCCGCCGAAGCCCAACCCTTGTCTCAGTTGCCCGAGCCCGGAGGGTATTGAGGTCATGGTTCTCGGCGGTATTGTCGATTCGCTTCTCCGGAACGTGTTTGACGGCACTTTCGAGAACAGCGTCGGTGCACTTGAAAAGCTCGATCAGAAATCGGCCGATGAACTAATTCGTCGGGGGGTCAGCGAAGGTCTCTCGGAGTATGCGTCGCTGCATGCCGAAGAACTCGACCGCTCACGCTCCTTCTTTGAAGATGTGAGGTAGGGCGCCGGGTGCATTGGCGTTCGCGGCGGGGCTCGGTAGTCGCCGGTAGAATTCTAAGCGTGCGTAGCATCCGGGTGTTTTCGACCGTAGTCGCGTAGCGCGGCTTTTCGGTTCGGCACGTCTCGACCTCGAGATTCGTTCTTATCACTTCTACCGGCGACTTTTTCGGGCCACCGGGTCGCGGCTTTCACGACATTCTCGACAGTTTCAATGCTGAGCGTGTTGATCGCCGGTGAGGCCCCGGGCATCGGCAACGTTGCGATCAGTCGAGCGGTTTCCTGTGCGAATGAACGGTTTGTGTTCGGACGTCAGATCGGCAAGAACCAAGGCATTGCGTTCCCGTTTGCCGGTTTCCCGGGCCCGTCAGGCCGCGTGTTGTTTGGGTGGTCCGGTGGACATGGTTTGCCCGGTCGGCAAGGTAATGGTCAGTTCACGGTTTGGTCCCAACGTGAACACCCAACCCTTGCTATGGGCGTTGGTGTGGTGACGAGCACACAGCGGAATCAAGTTGATCAGGTCCGTGGTTCCGCCGTTACGCCACCACTTGATGTGGTGTGGTTCGGTGAACTCGTATCGCACTGCACATCCCGGCACGGCACACGTGGAGTACAACGCCCGTAACGCTCGACGCTGTGCCCGGTTCGCCAAACGCGTTGAACGTCCCAGATCAAGTGCCCCATCGGGATCATCCACGTTCCCGCCGTTCACTGTCACGGTGTGTATTGCGGCGACTCGGCACAGGTCTTCCACGCACGCGAACGGCAGATCAACGGGCCCACCCCAATCTGCGGTCGGGCGACCGTTCACGTCGGGTGTGGTGTGATCAACCACGACGATGACTTCAGGTCTTCCGAACCGGGGCGGTCCACTGTTCCCGAACGGCACCCAGCCCACACCCGAATCCGAACCACCACCAGAACCACCCGACCCAGGGTCTGCAGATTCGTTGTCGGCAGGTCGACCAGCCGTCAACGCGACGAACGCAAGAGCTCGAAGAAAGTCTTGTCGTTCACCCGGATCGTCCGGTGCACAATCCGGATACCCGTTCGCGAACATCGCCGCCATCGCCGCGTTGAGTCGCCCCTGTATGGCGAGGCCGGTGAACGGATCAAACGATCCCGACACACGAAACATCCCACTATGACGATCCGTCCACGAACGCAACCGCGTCGCACGACGC
>JANOWU010000299.1:0-10496 GCA_031418035.1 Acidimicrobiia bacterium | reverse complement strand
GTTCCGACGCACGGTGAGGACCCGGCCGCCCGAGGGTTCCACGCCAAGCGATTTCGCTCCGACGGTGTGAAGCACCACAGCGACTATTTTCGCAAGGACACCGTCGCGCTCGGGAACATCGCTCGCATTGCGACCGGAGGGGTTCTCGAACGCCAAACCGAGTCGGTGGGGAGTCGGCGAGGAGTCGGTGAGGAGTCGGTGACAGCGGGAGGGGAGTAGGTGAGGGCGTCCCCCGATTTGCGCACGACGGTCGCGGTGACTAGCTTGTGCATGAATTCACAAGCGTTCCTCGCAGACGCTCGTGTTCCTGCGAAACTGTACGCAGAGCCGTTCGCTGTTCCTCCTGCTCCGCCACCCCCAAATCCTGTGCCGACATCGACACCTCCCAGCAACCCAACGACGAACCGCGGCCTCGGCGAGGGCTTCTCGCGTGCGTTCGAGTTCGCGGCAACCCCCGGGGTGTTCGCCGGAATCGGCTATGGCCTCGACCGGGTTCTCGGCACCCGCCCGATCTTGATGATCGGTCTGACCGTGTTTGCGGTTGTCGGCATGTTCATAAAGATGTGGCTGGATTACGACGCGTCGATGAAGGGCCACGAGGCCGCGGCGATCGCCGCCCGGAAACAGGCTGATCAACGTCACCGCACCAGCGTCACCAACGACTTCGGCGTGGACGATGCCTCTGAGTTGGCCGGGGTAACGCCGTGACCGCCAGCGACATGAACATGTTTGCCCCCGATCTTGGGGCTCCGGTCGAGAAGAACATTGCGATCGACATCGTCAAACGTTCGGTGTACTTCATCCCGATCCTGCTGATCGGCGGTGCCGTCTTCGGTGGTGCCCGGGGCGTCGCCTCGACCGCGTTTGCCATCGCAATCGTGCTTGCCAACTTCTTGCTGTCGGCCTTTGCGCTCTCCTGGTCGGCCCGCGTGTCGTTCGTGGCTCTCGGGATCGCCGCGATGTTCGGATTCCTCATCCGACTCGGTATGATCACCGCCGCCGTGTTGTTGGTGCGAGACCAGTCGTGGGTTTCGATTCCGATTCTCGGCATCATGATCGTTGTAACGCACCTTGCCCTGCTCATTTGGGAACTACGATTCGTGTCCCTCTCCTTTAGCTCGGCGGGTGTACGCGAACGCCCTGCCGAACGTCCTCTCCGAACTTCTGTCAACCCAGTCCCCGTCAAGGAGTGACCTGACGTGCCCGCTTCCATCATTGCTGCCCTTGAATTCCCGCCGATCAGTCATCTGCTCGACTGGAAGTCTTTCGGTCCCGGAGGATTCAACAAGATCGCCCTCGTCAACGTGTTGGCGGTCCTGTTCACGTTCCTGATCTTCTTCATCGGGGCGTCGAAGAAGGCGATGGTGCCCAAGGGCATTCAGAACTTCGCCGAGGCTGGACTCGACTTCGTGGAAAAGGGCATCGCTGAAGATGCAATGGGCCCTGAAGCGAAGCCTTACGTACCGCTTCTCACGTCGCTGTTCTTCTTCATCTTCTTCAACAACATCTTCGGTGTCATTCCGGTCTTCCAGATGCCGGCCACCGCCCGTATGGCCGTGCCGGCGATTCTCTCGTTGATCGTCTGGCTCACGTTCATCATTGCCGGCATCAAGAGCCAGGGGTTCGGCCACTACTTTAAGGGTGCGCTCTTCCCGCCGGGCGTGCCGAAGGCGCTCTACATCCTCGTGACGCCGATCGAGTTCATCTCGACGTTTCTCGTCCGACCGTTCTCGCTCGCCGTTCGTTTGTTCGCAAACGTCTTGGCCGGTCACATCCTGCTCGCCACGTTCGGCATCTTGGCTCACACGCTTTTGACTGCCGACACCGTGGCGCTGAAGCCGATCGCAATCCTGCCGTTCTTCATGCTCGTCATCATGACGGTGTTCGAAGTCGGTGTTGCGTTCTTGCAGGCCTACGTCTTCACGCTTCTTACCGCCGTGTTCATCGGTGGCGCAGTTCACCCGGAGCACTAAGTCTCAAACTACGTCTCAAACCGAGGCTCAGACCGAGTCTCAAACTGAACCGATTTTCGTAGCATCCGTCGTACGCAGTTCTCGTCAGTATCAATCCAGCACCCAGCACCAAGGAGAAAACAATGAGCATCCTCGCTCAGGCACTCAACGCCGCAGAACAGAAAGCAGCGAACGGCGCGTCCGGCGCTGGTATGGCTTACGGTCTCGGCGCCATCGGCCCCGGCATCGGCATCGGTTACCTCGTCGGTAACGCTGTTCAGGCCATGGCACGTCAGCCCGAAGCAGCCGGCATGGTCCGCACGACCATGTTCCTCGGCATCGCCTTCACCGAAGCCCTCGCGCTCATCGGCTTCGTCGTGTTCATTCTTCTCAAGTTCGCCTGAGAATCACTGTTCGTTCGTCGTTTCGAATCCCCGGAAAGGGAGTCATGCAGATCAAGAAACTTCTCGCCGCTAGTGGGGTCGCCGTGCTTGTCGCGTTCGGTCCGACGTCGACGATGCGCGCGTTCGCCGCAACGGAGGCCGTCGAGGCTGAAGCCGTCGCCTCGGATGCCGTCGAAGCCGTCGTCGAAGGTGAAGCTACCGAAGCGGGAGTAACCGCCGAGGAAGAAGGGCACTCGGCCGAGGGTGGCAAGAAAATCAGCCATGCGGCTGAGGAGTGCATCCACCTGCTCGAAAAGGGTGAGCCATTGGAGAACTGTCAAAAGGCTCCGAACCCGATTCTTCCGCCGATGAGCGAACTGGCGTGGGGAACCGCAGCGTTTGCCGTGGTGTTCCTCGGCTTGTGGAAGTTCGCCATTCCGGCGCTGAAGAAGACGATGGCTGCCCGTACTGCCAAGATCGAGGGTGACCTCAGTCAGGCGGCGAAGGCGAAGTCCGATGCGGAGTCGGAAGCCGCGACCTACCGTTCCAAGATCGGCGACGCCAACGCGGAACGCGACCGGATCATCGAAGAAGCTCGTGCCGAGGCCGACCGGGTACGTCGTGACCTGTTGGCCCGAGCTGAATCCGATGCCAGCGAGATCCGTCAGAAGGCTGCTGAAGACACCGCCGCGCAATCGGCCCGTCTCAAGGGCGAACTCGAAGGGCACGTCAAGCGCCTCTCGGTGGATCTGGCGGAAAAGGTCGTCGGGGCTAACCTGAATCGCGACACGAACAACGCTCTCGTCGATCGCTACATCGCCGAGCTCGGAGCGAACTGATGTCGGCCGAAGGCTACGCGGCAGCCTTCCTCGAGGTTGCCAAGACCGAAGGAGTCACTGCAGTCGTCGGTGATGAATTGGCCACGTTCTCTCAGGCCTTCGAAAGTTCCGCAGAGCTTCAGACAACACTCACCGATGCGAACTTGCCGATCGACCGCCGTCAGATGGTCATCGCAAACCTATTGGGCGCGAAAGCGAACAAGGTCACCGTGAATCTTCTCTCGATGCTGGTTGGTGCTGGCCGAGCGAAAGAGATCCCCTCGGTCGTTGGCGCGTATCTCCAGCGAGCGGCGTCGGTGAACGATGCCCAGTCGGGCCAGGTTCGCAGCGCCTATCCGTTGACCGAAGAACAAAAGGCGGCGCTGTCTGCTGCCGTTGTCCGCAAGGTCGGCAAGCACGTGAGTCTCACCTTTGTGGTGGACCCCTCCGTCCTCGGCGGGGTCATCACGACCGTCGGCGACACCGTCATCGACGGCACCGTCAAGAATCGCCTCGAGCAGCTCAAAGCTGCGGTCTGATTCGTTCAGACCGCTTCGAAACACGCACCCGCATTTCCGCACCCGTAGGAACCCAAGGAAAGAACTCCGACATGGCTGAGTTGACCATCAACGCGAACGACATTGCAGCGTCACTAAGCAAGAGCCTCGAAGGCTTCAATCCCACTGTCACCTCAGAGCAGGTCGGTCGGATCATCGAAGTCGGCGACGGTATCGCTCGCATCTCCGGCTTGCCGAACTGCGCCGTGAACGAGATCCTCGAGTTCGAAGGTGGCACCCGTGGCCTCGCTTTGAACCTCGACGAAGACTCGATCGGTGCCGTGGTGCTTGGTTCGGTCGCACATATTCAAGAGGGCCAGACCGTCAAGGCCACCGGACAGATTCTTTCGGTGCCGGTCGGCGACGGCATGCTCGGACGTGTGGTCGATCCGCTCGGAAACCCGATCGACGGCAAAGGCCCGATCTCGAATCCGATCATGCGTCGTATGGAGATTCAGGCTCCCGGCATCGTGAAGCGCAAGCCGGTGAAGGAACCGATGCAGACCGGCATCAAGGTTATCGACGCGATGACCCCGATCGGTCGTGGACAGCGCGAGCTCATCATTGGAGACCGCAAGACCGGCAAGACCGCCGTTGCGATCGACACGATCATCAACCAGCGTGGTCTCGGCGTGAAGTGCATCTACGTCGCCATCGGCCAAAAAGGTTCGACCGTCGCCGAAACCGTCCGTTCGCTCGAAGAAGCAGGCGCGATGGAATACACCGTGGTCGTCAACGCTCCGGCGTCTGACCCCGCGCCGTTCCAGTACCTCGCTCCCTTCGCTGGTGCCGCCATCGGCCAGCACTGGATGGAGAACGGCGAACACGGTCTGATCGTGTACGACGATCTTTCCAAGCAGGCAGAGTCGTACCGTCAGATGTCGTTGCTTCTGCGCCGTCCGCCGGGCCGCGAGGCCTATCCCGGCGACGTCTTCTATCTCCACAGCCGCCTGCTCGAACGTGCGGCAAAGCTGTCCGACGCCATGGGCGGCGGCTCGCTGACGGCACTCCCGATCATCGAAACCAAGGCTGGCGACGTCTCGGCCTACATCCCGACCAACGTGATTTCGATCACCGACGGCCAGGTGTTCCTCGACCTCGACCTCTTCAACTCCGGTATTCGTCCGGCGATGAACGTGGGTATCTCGGTGTCTCGTGTGGGATCGTCGGCACAGATCAAGGCGATGTCGGCGGTTGCCGGTTCGATGAAGATCGACCTCGCACAGTTCCGTGAGCTCGAGGCGTTTGCCGCCTTCGGTTCAGAACTCGACAAGGTGTCACAGGCCCAGCTTGATCGTGGCTACCGTCTGGTGGAGCTCCTCAAGCAGGGTCAGTTCGCGCCGCTCCGAGTCGAGGAACAGGTCGTCGTGATCTACGCCGGTACCCGTGGCTACCTCGACGACATCGACGTGAAGCAGGTGCGTCCCTTCGAAGCGCATCTTCTCGAACACGCCCACTCCAGCGCCCAGGACATTCTCGATGACATCCGGACCACCGGAAAGCCTGTCGACGATGACCGCATGGCCAAAATGATCAACGCAGCCAAGGCCAGCTTCAAAAGCTGACCGGTAGCGATTCCGTAGGAACTAGGACCGAGGGAAGGGAACGCAGATATGGCCGGAGGCCAGGAACGCGTTCTGCGACGCCGCATTAAGAGCGTCCAGTCGACAAAAAAAATTACCCGGGCAATGGAGCTCATTGCGGCGACGCGTATCGTGAAGGCGCAACAGCGCGTTCTTGCGGCGCGACCATATGCCGATCAGATCACGAGCGTGATCCGGTCGTTGGCGTCTGGTGGCGCAGGTGTTGGGCAGCCGCTGCTCACGCCGAAAGCGTCGGTCAAGACGAACCTCTACGTCGTTCTCGCCGGTGATCGCGGGCTGGCCGGTGGCTACAACTCCGGTGTCATCCGTTTGGCCGAGCGTGCCATGTTGGCCGACGTCGCCGAAGGCCGTGACTACGCACTCGTGGTCGTCGGGAAGAAGGCCGAGGACTACTTCAAGTTCCGCAAGTACAAGATTGCTCATGCGTTCAAAGGTTTCACGGACAGTCCGTCCTACGAGAATGCCCGTCAGATCGCTACGGCGGTTTCGGCAATGTTCGAATCGGGCGACGTGGATCAGGTCGACCTTTCCTACACCCAGTTCCTTTCGGCCGGCTCGCAAAAGCCCGTGCTCAAGCGTTTCATGCCGATCGAGATGGACCTCGGGAACTCCGAGGGTGGCGCCAACGCCAGCTACGAATTCGAGCCCGACCCGAACTCGATCTTGAGTTCGATCCTGCCTCGCTATGTCGAGAGTCGGCTCTATGCCGCGCTGCTCGATGCAGCAGCGTCGGAACACGCCGCCCGTCAACGCGCGATGAAGTCCGCCACCGAAAACGCCGGCGAGATCATCAAGAAGCTCAGCCGCGATATGAACGCTGCCCGTCAGGCCGCAATCACCACGGAGATCATGGAGATCGTCGGTGGTGCCGAGGCGCTGAACGACGCAGGTGGAGCTACCGACCTCCTCGCCGATCGCCCCAGTTCATCGTTCGACCTGTTCCAGGCCCGTTCGGCCAAGAACTCCTAGCTTCGCCCTCTTCAGCAAAATGCACTTCCGACCTGTAAGTACGCAGATCATCAGTCCACGTAAGGAATCACGCTCATGACGATGACAGAAAACCCCACCACCCTCCAGACGGGCAAAGTTGTGTCGATTGCTGGCCCCGTGGTCGACGTCGAATTCCCGGCCGGCTGTCTGCCCGAGATCAACGACGCCGTGATTTTCGACGTGACCATCGATGGTCAGGCCGAAGAGATCTGGGGCGAGATCGCTCAGCACATCGGCGACAACCGAGTCCGCGTCATTGCGATGCGAGCCACCGACGGTTTGACCCGCGGAATGACCGTGCGACAGACCGGGAGCGGCATCACGGTGCCAGTTGGCGACGTCGTGAAGGGCCACGTGTTCAACGTGCTCGGCCAGCCACTCGACACCGGTGGCCTGCCGCTGGAGGGAATCACCACCCGCTGGCCGATTCACCGCAAGGCTCCCAACTTCGACGAACTCGAACCGCAGCGTGAAATGTTCGAGACGGGCGTGAAGGTCATCGATCTTCTCGAGCCGTACGTGAAGGGCGGCAAGATCGGCCTCTTCGGTGGCGCCGGCGTGGGCAAGACCGTTCTCATTCTCGAGATGATCACCCGTGTCGCCAAGGAGTTCGGTGGCGTGTCCGTGTTCGCCGGTGTGGGCGAGCGAACCCGTGAGGGTACCGACCTCTGGTTGGAAATGAAGGAAACGTCGACCGGTGAAGAGGGCAAGTTCGTTATCGACAACGCCGCCCTCGTATACGGCCAGATGGACGAGCCACCGGGCGTGCGCCTTCGCGTTGCGTTGAGTGCGCTCACGATGGCGGAGTACTTCCGCGACGTGCAGGGCCAAGACGTGCTCCTCTTCGTCGACAACGTGTTCCGCTTCACGCAGGCCGGTTCGGAGGTGTCGACCCTTCTCGGACGTATGCCTTCTGCGGTGGGTTACCAGCCGAACCTCGCCGACGAGATGGGTCAGCTCCAAGAGCGCATCACGTCGACTCGTGGTCACTCGATCACCTCGCTGCAGGCCGTGTACGTGCCCGCCGACGACTACACCGATCCGGCTCCGTTCACAACCTTCCGTCACCTCGACGCCACCACGAACCTCGCCCGTGAAATTGCGGCGCTCGGTATCTTCCCCGCTGTGGATCCGCTGGCGTCGACCTCCACGATTCTCACGCCCGATGTCGTCGGCGAGCGTCACTACAGCATTGCCCGTCGTGTTCAGGCGATTCTGCAGCGCTACAAGGAACTCCAAGACATCATTGCGATTCTCGGCATCGACGAATTGTCCGAAGAGGACAAGGTTCTCGTCGGGCGTGCGCGCAAGGTCCAGAAGTTCTTGTCGCAGCCGATGTTCGTGGCCAAGGCGTTCACCGGTCAAGAGGGCGTCTTCACCCCTGTTTCCGACACCATCGAAGGCTTCGAGAAGCTGTGCCAGGGTGATTTCGATCATGTCCCGGAGCAGGCGTTCCTCAACGTCGGCGGTATCGATTCGGTGCTCGAGAAGGCTGCCAAGCTGGAGCGTGGCGAGCTCTGATGGCCAGCGCACCGATGCAGGTCGAACTGGTGTCGCCCGAGAAGATGTTGTTCTCGGGCGAGGCGTCGATCGTGGTTGCGCGGACCTCCGACGGTGACGCTGCGTTCCTTCCCGGACACGCACCGTTCATCGGGCAGTTGGGTATCGGTCCGGTGCTGATTCGTACGCCAGACGGTAAGGACATCAAGGCTGCGGTCCATGGCGGCTTCGTCGAGGTTCGCAACAACCGGGTCACGATCCTTTCCGACGTGGCCGAGTTGGCGTCCGACATCGATGCCAATCGCGCCGCTGCGGCGAAAGCCAAGTTGGAGAACAAGCAGCACGAACTCAGCGAAGCGGAGGCATCGGCTGCCCTTCGCCGTGCGCACGTGCGCATGGAGCTGGCCGGCACTCGCTAGTACGCGCTCGCCACGCCTGAACCAAACGCTCGTTGAAGTTCTGAGGGCGGCCGGTCCGGCGTAGAAACTACGTACACTGACGACCTCAACGACAACGTTCGTTGTTTGTTCAGCTTCACGTCACGAAAACGGCAACTTCCGTTCTGTCGCCTTTCTTACGTTGATGCCGTGAGAAAAACCACCGGCAAACGCGCACATCAAAACACTGTTGAACTTGGCGACAATCCCACAATTGGGGAGATCATCGATTACCGCCTGAGTCGGCGAGATCTCTTCCGGGTCGGACTGGTTGCCACGGCGGCGGTCACCGTCCCCGCCGTCTTGCGTCCGACGAACGCCGCAGCGGCCACTCCGACCCCCGCCATCCCCGGCCTTCCGGGGCTGGTCAAGAAACCTGTCGAATCCGTCGGCTTCTCGTCCATTGCTGCGCAAGCGATCGCCGACGACGTGTTCCGCGTTCCGAGCGGATACGAGACCCAAGTCATTTTGCGCTGGGGGGACCCGCTGGTGGCCGGCGCACCAGCGTTCGACCTCAACAACCAGAGTGGTGAAGCGCAATCCAAGCAGGTTGGCTTCAACCACGACTTTCAATACTTTCTCGCTGACGACGAAACCAACACGCGAGGGGTACTGGTGTTGAACCACGAGTACACCACCGCCGCGCAGATGATCCCTGGTTACGATCCGAATACGACGGACCTGGCCAAGCTGAAGCGCTGGGTCGATATCGAACTCGCGGCGCACGGAGCCTCGGTTGCCGAGCTGGCGTTGAAGGGCGACCTATGGGAGGTTGTGCCGGGTCAACGCAACCGTCGTATCACGGGCACGACACCGATGGTCATGTCAGGTCCTGCGGCGCAAGACGAGCGACTCCGAGGCGACGTCCTCGGCATGCTGAACAACTGCTCTGGTGGCGTAACGCCATGGGGCACGCTCCTCACCTGCGAGGAGAACTTCAACCAGTACTTCGCCAACGCCGCCAAGGTCAGCGATACAGCAACTCGCACGACGCACGCCCGTTATGGCGTCGTAACAGGCGCGAGTCCTCGTGGGTGGGAGAAGGTGTACGACCGCTTCGACGCGTCGAAGTTCCCAAATGAGCCGTACAAGTACGGCTGGGTCGTCGAGATCGATCCGTCAGATCCGACGAGCACGCCGATCAAGCGAACTGCTCTCGGGCGGTTCAAGCACGAGGCGGCAACGACGGTCGTCGCCAGCACGGGACAGGTCGTGGTGTACTCCGGCGACGATGAGCGCTTCGACTACTTCTACAAGTTCGTGTCGTTCGGCAAGTACGACCCGGCAAAGGGCAAGGCCAACGGTGCGCTCCTCGACGAGGGCACGCTCTACGTCGCCCGCATGTGGCCCGACGGAACCGGTGAATGGTTGCCCATGGTGCACAACCACCAACGAACGAGAATCAACGCGGCCAACGGTTTCGTGAACCAGGCCGACGTGCTTCTCCGGACCCGTCAGGCGGCCGACGTCGCAGGGGCAACGAAGATGGATCGACCCGAAGACGTCGAGGCGAATCCTGCGACGGGCAAGGTCTACGTGACCATGACGAACAACTCGAATCGTCGTGCGACGTCGATCGACGAGGGCGAGACGGCAGCGAACCCGCGCTTCGACCCTCGTGACGGGAACCGCACCGGGCACATCATCGAACTCACTGCCAGGAACGGCGACCATGCCGACCTGCAGTTCACGTGGGAGATCTTTCTGCTCGCCGGTGACCCGAACAAGTACAAGCTTGCGACGTCGGTCAAAGATGCCGCGAAAACTACGGGTACGTACTATGGCGGGTTCAACGGTGCCGTCTCCGCGATCGGTTCACCGGACAACGTTGCGTTCTCTCCCGATGGTCTGCTGTGGATTGCCACGGATGGCGCTCCGAACAGCATCGGCTACAACGACGCGCTCCACTGTCTGCCGGTCAGCGGTCCGAACCGTGGTCAGGCAAAGCAGTTCCTGAGCGTGCCGGCCGGTTCGGAATGCTGCGGGCCATGCTTCACCCCTGACCAGAAGTTCTTGTTCGTGGCGGTGCAACACCCGGGTGAAGACGGCGCGTTGAAGCGGCCGGGCGACCCGAGCTCCAACGAGCAAAGCTCCTGGCCCGACGGTCCAGGCAAGGTGCCGCGGTCGGCGACGGTCGTCGTGCGTCACACGGGTGGCAAGACCATCGGTTCCTGAGCGCCGACGCTCCTTCCACCCTGGGCTTGTGGTGCGTTCGGCACCCTTGTGGTGGGGGGGGGGGGGGCCCACACAACCCC
>JANOWU010000298.1:0-8555 GCA_031418035.1 Acidimicrobiia bacterium | reverse complement strand
CGAGTCGTGCAGCGTTTCCGGGCCCTCGTTGGGCAGCGGTTCGAAGTGACTCAGCGCCGCGTCGACGTCGCCTTCCCAGACGTCGCTCGGCAGTTCGTAGAGGACCTCGATCCCGTTCCCGTCGGAGTCAACCACGTAGGCGCTGTGCGTCATGCCGTGGTTCCCACGCACTTTGATCGGTACGTTCATGGCCTGGATGTGTTGGAGTTGGGCGAGCCACTCCTCACGGCTCGCGTACGCCATCGCAAGGTGGGCGATTCCCGGTTGTTTCGCAAACATGCCCCACTCAGGGACCGGAGTGGCCGACGCCTCGGCCGGGATCTGTTGGAGCGCGATGTCGTGGTGGTGGTCGGGGTACCCGCGGTAGAACCACTTCACCGAGCATCTCCATCGTGCGTTCGGAGGTGTCGTTCACACGGCGTCGGCCATTCGAACGACCAGGCCATACGCAAACTCCAGCTTGGTAAGCGCACGTATGGTTGTCTGCTTCATGATGTTCGGCCACCACATCGACTTGCCCATGACCTTGTTGTACACATCGAGGTTGGCGTCGATGAAACACGTTGCGTTTAGGGATCTCGACGTTGTCGAAGATGCACAGCGCATCCTCTTCGCCTGTCGACGGTGGGGTGAATGATCGTGTGGCGAAGGCGTTTCTGGAAAGCCACGAGGTTCTCGCGTAACTCCCGCTCATGATCGTGCGTTGTGTTGCGCTGAGAGCGACCCAGCGCACGCGTATGCCGCAGCTCCGCAAGCCTGAACCTCGGCCGAAATGGTCGGCCGACCTAGGTCGTAAGCCCGCATTGAGTCGTGCGCTCTATTTGCAGGCAGTGAAGCGTTTGCAACCATGGACCTCGACGGAATGAAGGAGCGTTCATATGTGGTTCGATGTACCAACGAAGTCGGCGTATGTTCCGCCTCTTCTAGAAGCTTTGCCGACTCGTCTTGTTGCGCTGATTCCGGCGCATAACGAAGAGCAACAACTCCCCGACACGATCGCCAGCCTTCGCGCACAGACTCGTCAGCCTGATCGAATCATCGTCGTCGCCGACAATTGCTCCGACCGAACGGTCGAGGTCGCTCGAGAAGCTGGGGTTGAGGTGTTCGTCACCCGAGGAAACACGGCCAGGAAGGCCGGTGCCCTCAACCAAGCGCTTGCCGAGGTCCTCGTCTATCTCGACTTCACCGACACGGTCCTGGTAATGGATGCTGACACGACGCTGTCGGCTTCGTTCCTTGAGCACGCCGAACAACAACTCGACGGTCGCTTCCGACTCGCCTGTGGTCGGTGTGTTGGTGCACCGGGTCCGTGCGCACGCTGCGAGAGTGAGGCTCCGGTGGGGGCTGTCGGCGGCGTCTTCTTGGCAAAGCGTCCCGTCGGCCGACGACTGCGCTTCGTCGAAGCGTTACAGACCATCGAATACGCGCGCTATCGCAATGAGCTTGGCCGGAAGGGCCACCTCGCGATGGTGCTTACGGGGACGGCGACGCTGTTCCGCGCCGACACTCTGGAGAGGGTGCAGTTGGCTCGTATGGACGGCATGCTTCCGTCTGGTGGACCACCTGGCGCCGTTTATGACGATGCGGCCATCACCGAAGACAACGAGCTCACACTTGCGATCCGCACCCTCGGGTACCGGTGCGTTTCGCCGCCCAGCTGCATCGTCTACACCGACATCATGAGCACCTGGCGAGCGCTCTATCACCAGCGTCTCCGTTGGCAGCGCGGTGCTATCGACAACGTGCGCTCCTATCGAATGCAGAAGTCGGCTCTGAAGAACGGCCAACAGCAACTCATGTTGCACGTGGCGGCCTTCATGTCGATCTTCTACGTCGCTCTGCTTGGCCTGTCGATGGCAAGCGATCTGGCGATGCGCTGGTCTCCGTGGTGGTGCCTGTTTCTGTTGATACCGGCGACCGAGAAGTTCCTGACTACTCGAGGGGTACTCTCTCGACCCCTTGTCGCGCTCAGTTCGTCGCTCATTGCCGAAACCATTTACGACATGTTCCGTCAGATCGTGATCTGGCACGCGCTCGTGAACAGTCTCCGACGACGGGCGCAGGCTTGGGCGCCGGCCCACGTAGAGAACGTTTGCTCCCCACCCGCACCACAGCTTTCGAAACAACGTCCTAACCCCGAACGCGCGAGCACGCTGCTCGACGCCGCAGCAGCGTAATCGTCGCAAAATTTTCAAAAGGATCAAGAAAATGTCATTCACCCAAGCCAACGTCCTCGGTGTCAGCATCACGAATCCGGTGGCCGCACCCGCAGCGTTCGCAACGCAAACCGGTATCGCCGTGACCGGTATCACCGTGGGCTGGCAAATCCACCTGGCGTTCTACCTCCTTACGCTTGGCGTCGCCCTCATCACGATCGTGTCGTTTGTTCGCCCCGAACGCTTCGTCGTCGTCGATCAAGCAGGCAATCAAGTAGTCGCAGAGGTGTAGTCAAAGAGGTGTAGCCGCAGAGACACCGTGTAACGGGTCGAGCTTGGTGTGTGAAACATCGTCCTTGCAATTTGGGGGCGCCCTACTTTCGTGATTGGAGCGCTGGTCGCTCCGGGAGCGACCCAGTCACCAAGAATGACGAGCTTTGCTCGGCGTGCCGAAGCGGACGTACTCGGTCGAGTCGTGCAGCGTTTCCGGGCCCTCGTTGGGCAGCGGTTCGAAGTGACTCAGCGCCGCGTCGACGTCGCCTTCCCAGACGTCGCTCGGCAGTTCGTAGAGGACCTCGATCCCGTTCCGTCGGGGTCAACCACGTAGGCGCTGTGCGTCATGCCGTGGTTCCCACGCACTTTGATCGGTACGTTCATGGCCTGGATGTGTTGGAGTTGGGCAAGCCACTCCTCACGGCTCCCGTACGCCATCGCAATATGGGCGATACCCGGTTGTTTGGCAAACATGCTCCATTCAGGGACCGGAGTGGCCGACGCCTCGGCCGGGATCTGTTGGAGCGCGATGTCGTGGTGGTGGTCGGGGTGCCCGCGGTAGAACCGCATGGTCGGATTCGCCGTCATCGGCGTTTGCAGGGTGCCGCAATGCTCGAAGCCAAGGACGTCGCAGTAGAAGCGATGCGACGCCTCGATGTCACGAACGGCCAGAACGAGGTGGTTGACCGATGGGCGGGAGGGGCGTGTGGGCGACATCAGGAGCTCCCTTTGTGGCTTCGGTGGTCACCGAGTCGTGACACATGCGGGTGTGGTGGGCGCCGAAAAAACACTACAGGCACTTGTTTGGTTTTCGCGTCCGACACCGGGTGCGCGGCGCCGACGGGGCTTGTGGTGCGTTCGGGCACCTTGTGGTGCGGTTGGGCTGGCCGAACGCACCACAAGGGTGGCAAACGCACCACAAGCTCAAGTCACAGCTCAAGCTGCAACCCACAGGCCGAAAGGCGAGCGCGAAGCGCAGGCGCGTACACTCGCACCATGACGCTCACTGCATGGGACGACGCGTACGACGTGGCGGCTCCGGCCGACGCCGGCATCGAGCGCATGCCGCTCGGCGAGGCCTTCGACATGGGTCGTGGCGCCGACGCCACGCCGCTGATCGACCCGCGCCTGTTCGACTCGCCGGAGTTCGCCCGCAACCCCTACCCGTACTACCGGATCATGCGCGACCACTACCCGGTGTACTACTCGTCGTTGCACAACGCGCACTACGTCACTCGTTTCGACGACGTGACCGCGTGCTACCTCGACGCCGAACTGTGGAACACGATTCCGAAGGGTTCGTCGAACGGCGTGCTGGGAAACACCCAACTCGAGCTGAGTGGCGTGGAACACGGCCGTCGCCGCAACCTGTACGGGCGTCATCTGGTGGGCAAGGCACTCACGAAACGCCTCGGCTACATCGAGCGTCTCTCCAACGAGATGATCGACGCCTGGTTCAGCGCCGATTCCTCGGTCGCTCAGCTCGACCCGGCCACGGGCCGGGTGACCCTCGAATTGGGCGCGGCGTTTGCGAACGAGTTCCCGATCCGTGTGGTGTGCCAGGTGCTCGGATTTCCCGACGAAGCGCGCACGCAGTTCTTCTACTGGTACTCGTCGATGATGAACGGTCTCGGCGGCTCCGACACGCATCATCAGGGCCTCGAAGCCCGCCAAGACCTCGAGGACTACGTGGCCGGTCTCGTGGAGGAGCGTCGACGAAACCCGACGTTCCTGCACGACGACGCCGGCAACCCGATCGGCATGGACATCATCTCGGAACTGTGCGCGTCGATTGTCGACGGGTCACGGTTGTCGACGGAGGAAATCACCTCGAACATTGCGCTCATCGTCGGGGGCGGCGGCGAAACCACACGGGGCGCCATCATGAACATGTGGTATTTGCTGCTGCAGCATCCCGAGCAGCACGCGAGCGTGGTGGCCGACGAGTCACTGTGGGACAAGGTGTTCCACGAGACCCTGAGGCACTCGTCGCCCATTGGCGGCCAGCCGCGCCACAACAGTTTCGACACCGAGCTCCACGGGGTCCACATCCCGGCCGGATCGCTCGTCCACATGGTCGACTTCGCGGCGAACCACGACGAGCGTGTCTTTACCGATCCCGAGAAGTTCGACATCTTCCGCACGGATCTCTACACCGGTCGCATCCTCCGCACCGGCTATCGGGATGAACACATGTCGAGTCACATGGCCTTCGGCGTCGGTCCACACCTGTGCCCGGGCGCGTGGATCTCGCATCAAGAAGCAGCGATCGGGTCGAAGATGATTGCCCGTCGGACGCGCGACGTTCGCATCGCCGTCGATCGTATGCCCACGGACATTGACGGGGTGAGCCTCGCTCCCGTTGGCCTCGGCGCAATCCGCTCGCTGTGGCTCGAGCTTTCTGCGACATGACAAACAGCTCATGACGCCGACGCGCGACGGGTTTCGGTCTTACGAGATCTACCAACGCGAGCGGGTGGGGGAGTCGACTCCGCTGCTCAAGGCGCGCCAGTTGCGTTCGAAGGAGTTCGCCGCTGACCCGTATCCGCTCCTCACGATTCTGCGCGAGAACTACCCGTGTTATCGCGACTGGCACGGCAACGCATTCTGGCTCACACGTTACGACGACGTGACGTCGGTCTTCGTCGACGACGCGAACTTCGAGACGCGTTCGAAACGGTGGCACTACGGTCGCCCCACTTTCGGTCGTGATCTGCGCGACGAGCTTCGCTTCCTCGTCGCCGAAGCAACCGGGATTGATCGCCACGTCGGGCCGGTCACTGCGGAGGTCGTTGCGGAGCTGGCCGCGAGCTCCAATGCGGGCGACGTTGTCGATCTTGCCGTGGAAGTGGGAGCCCGGTTGCCGGTGCGGTTGCTGGCTCGCGTGCTTGGTTTGGCCGACGCTGATGTGCCGTGGTTCGCGTCGCAGTACTGGAGGATGCAGCGGGGAATCGGATGGAACCCGATTGCCCGCCAGGCCGGCCTTGCCGCCATGGACGATCTGTGTACATACTTTGCCCCGTTGCTGATGGCCCGTCGGAACGAGCCGACCGATGACATCCTGTCTGCGCTCGCGGCGCTGGAGTTGCCCGATGGGCCAGTGACCGCCAACGACGTGGTGGCGACGCTGTTGGAAGGCGACCGCGAAACACTGCACGGAGCGTTGTCTTCCCTCCTGTTCCAGATCGCCACGGACCCGTCGAAGCAGGAGCATGTCCGACACGATCCCCGATTCGTCACGCTTGCGTATCTCGAGGTGCTGCGCCATTGTCCGCCCACGCTTGCGGCGCATCGCTACAGCCGCCGCGAGGTCGAGCGGTTCGGTCGGCTGCTGCCCGAAGGCTGCCTGGTGATCTGTTCAGCGGCTGCGGCGGGTCGCGACCCGCGAGCGTTCCCCAACGACCCCGACACCTTCGTGGTCGACCGTCGCGACATGTGCCACCGCGAGCCACGTGGCCAGTACCGTGCCGATGGACTTCCTACCGGCATCGCGTTCGGGCTCGGGAAACCGTCGCGCTTTCCCGCGTTGCCCGAGGATCGTCCGCGCTCGCGCTACGCCATCACACGCGACACGGCGTCGAGCATCGTGAACTCGGTTCTCGACGCCTTTCCCCTAATCGCGCTCGCCGACGGAGCGAGCCCCACACAGTCCTCGCCGCGGCCCGGCGCCACCTACACGTGTTGGAATCTGCCGACGACGCTGCGTTGAGAACGCTTGTGCGAAGGTCAACCGATGTTCGTCGTGACCGGCTGCCACGTCGAGGGGAGTTCGATCGGTCGCCCGACGATGATCGGAATGTTCTGTCCGGTACGTCCGGTCGGTCCCTCGGCGATGAGTTCGAGCATGAGGTCAGCGAGTTGTTCGGGTCGCATCCATCCGTCGATCATCTCCGCGGTGGGTTCCTTGCCCGAAGCGGCTTTCGTGAAGCTCCGCAACATGTCGGTATCGGTGGCGCCCATCGAGAGGGCGTTGACCCTCACCCCTTTGTTGGCAAGCGCGTTGGCCCACGCAGCGGTCAATCCGATGACGCCCCACTTCGATGCGTCGTACGCGTCGAGTGAACCGGAACCGTAGGGCCAGTCGACAGGCCGACACGTGTGGTCGGTGCCGAGCAGGATCAGGTGACCGTTGCCGCTCTGGGCGAGCGCGGGAATGGTGGCTCGGCCGGTGAGGAAGACGCCGCGCAGGTTGGTGTTGACGTGAAAGTCGAAGTCGTCGATCGCGTTGTCCCAACCCGACATCGGGTTCGTGAACCGACATCGGGCCGCGTTGGCGACAACGATATCGAGGCGGCCGTGTTTGGTAAGTACACCTTCGATGAAAGCCTGCAACTGCGCGGGATCGGAGACGTCGACAACGGCGTCGGACCCGGGAAGCTCGTCGCACGTGGCAACGGTCGCGCCCGCCGATCGCAGCGCCACCGCGAATGCGTTTCCTAAACCGCGTGACGCGCCCGTGACGAGAGCAACCGAACCGGCAAGATCAACTGGGCGTCGCATGAGAGCTACTTGATGGCGAAGGACAGTCGCACGACCGCAACGATGTCCTTGTCGATCGACGTGGTGTCGAGGGTCCCACTGTCCTCGTATTCGGTGGGATCTTTCGCGGTGACCTGTATGACGCCCATCGACGCGTCGCGAAGGTTGCCCAGCTCTTGTCCCGTGGCCTTCACGATGCGTTCGGCGCGCGTCTTTGCGTCTTTCGTCGCTGCCTCCTGCATGTCGATGCGCACGTCGGCCAGCTTCGTGAACAGGTACTGCGGCTGGTTCACCTGGAACGAGAGACCGTCGTTGACGACCTCTCCGATGGACAGCGACAGCTTCTTGATCGCGTCGACATCGGTGGATCGGGCCTCAAAACGCTGGTTGGCGTTCCAGGCGCGGATCACGCCCGTCGAGTTCCCCTCGGCATTGAGCTCATAGACGGCGTCGAGGGACACGGGGAAACGCTCGACCTTGTTCGACGCGAAGCCGGACTTGTCGAACGCCGCCATGAGACGCTTCGCCTGCGACGCCAACTCCGTATTCGCTTCCTGCTGGCTCAATCCCTGTACGGCAAGGCCGCCGGTGAGGATGCCGAGATCGGCCTTGATCGTCCGTTTCGCCGATCCCGTGACGGCAAGCGTCTGGTTGAGTTCGCGGTTTTCCTTCCAGGTCCGCGTCACCATGCCAGCAGTCGTCACCGCTCCTAATGAGAGAATTCCGGCTCCGATTGCTGCAGTGAGTCGTTCCATGGCCATCGAGTTCCTTGTTGTCGTCGGAAAACCTGTGTCGGTTGTATCACTTCCGACGAACTCGATGCGGTGTTTGGTTCCCGACGAGGCGAGAACATTGCGAACCTAGCGAGAAGACTTCTGCTTGGAACGTTTCCGGGCCTCGGCCTTGGCGCGGGCCTGGCCCGCTTGGCGGCGGTGGCATCGCTCTTGGCCTGGAGCCGCAGTGCCAGCGCGTTCGGTCGAGTGGTCGGTGGGCGTACGGTCGCAGCTTCGAGGGGCGGCTCGAACACCAACTCGTTCGGATCAACCGGGGCTTTGGCGGTGCTCGGTTTCGCCGACTTTCCCGTCGCCTTTGTCGTCGCCTTTGTCGTCGGCCTGGTACTGGGCCGTGTCGTTGGAGTGGTAGTCGTGGACGGTGGACGTGTGGTCGTGGGTGCAGTCGTCGTCGACGTGGTCGAGGTGGTCGTAGGAGGGCTCGTGGTCGTGGTGGTTGTGGTGCTCGGCGCGTAGTCCTCGGCCGACACCTTCGGGGTCTCCAGTGGCGGCACCACTACGGCCGGTTCGCCGGCGACGACGATGGGCACCGAGGCAATGCGTGGATCGTTGTCGGGCCCGAGGTTCGGAGACGGGGGGAGTGGTGGGATCACGACCTTGGGCATCGCTGGCGCCACGGTCGTGGTCGTTGTGGTCGAGGTCGTTGAGGGTGTGGTCGACGTTGTGGTTGTCGAGGTTGTCGACGTGGTCGAGGTGGTCGACGTCGGCGCAATGGTCGGCGCGATGGTCGTGGCAATGGTCGTAGTCGCGGCGATCGTGGTCGTGGTGGTGGACGACGAGGGCGACGAGGTCGAGGTGGAGGACGGGGTTGTCGAGCTTGTCGAAGACGGTGTGGTGGAACTGGTCGAGGTTGGCG
>JANOWU010000297.1:0-20125 GCA_031418035.1 Acidimicrobiia bacterium | reverse complement strand
GTCCGAAAGAACTTGGTTTGACCGTCGTAGGCGTTGACGACGACACGGATGGAGTTTCGTATGTACGAATATGAACTCGACGTACTGTTCTTCGAGGGAAGAATCGCACCTCCCGACGATCGATCGGCGTTCGGATAGCTGCCACTCGCCACATACCCCTCGAGGATCCAAAGCAGACGACCCTTGTAGATGACGGCGTATGGGTTGGAGTCGAGGTGAACAAAGGGGGCCACACGACGAACCCGGGAAGAGATCTCCCGATGGGTGAGCAGCTTCGAACGAGGTTGGAGGCTCTTCGACACGACCAGATCAAGATCCCGGTAGCGCCAACCGAACGCAATCCGACGCAGGCCTGATCCCAACGCAATGCCACCTCTACCCGTATGACGTGGCGCCACCTTTTGCGTCGCACCGGCGATGTCGATAGCGCCAGTCGACGTGTTCAGAATGACGTAGTTCGTGGTTTGCTCGCCGTAGTACACACGCGGCTGCGAAATCGTAGGTGTGCCTACAAGTGGAAGGTTCTTCAACGTGAAGACAGGCTCGCCGTTCACCTCGACGTTGCCGGGAGCGGTGACCACACCAAAACCGTGCGTGTAGACGAGCCGCTTGTTCACCCACGATCCCTGAAGGTCGGGCAGGAGTTCGCGGACCCCCAACATCGTCGGGACCTCACGCCCTTCAAGTCGACCGGGCACCACATCGACGTCGTTGATCACATAGCGCGGGTTCGTTTTCTGCAAGCTGTCGACAACGTCGCGAGCGACCCCGGTGACGGCGCTCACGTCCCATATGCGGGTGTTCTTCACCGATGGGTCGGAGATGGGAATCTCCGGCAGCGACGCCGCCCGGGCGGGGTCGACAAGCGACAGCGAGACGTGTTCGACGTCGTCCAACTCGAATGCCTGGCGAGTCGCCGAGATGTGTCGTTGAATGCTCGGTCGCTCTCGTACCAGCTCGTTCGACACGGCGAAGCGCTGCCAGATAGCAGGCACGATGTAAAGCGCAATCGGTGCAACGATCATCCACGCCGCAACGGCCGCAATCACCATGTCCCACCGCTTCGTCCGCACATTCACCATCATCATAAGCGCACATAGTAATGAAATGACTGCCATCATTATGTACGCAGGCGAACGCACCTTCCCGTCGACGTAGCTCACACCGTCGAAGCGATCGTGAGTGGAGAACGCAAGAGCAAACCTCGAATACCAGAACCCGATCGCCCTGGTGAGGAACACGATGGCGAGAAGGCCTGAAATCAGTGCTTTGGCTTGCGGAATGACCAATAGCCGTTGGTCAACGATCCGTATGGCGCCACTGAGGACCAGAGCGAGGACGGTCACCACCAGCGCAAGCATGGAGAGCGAAAAGAACCACCCACCTATTGAACGCAAGAACGGGAGGCGGAACATGTAGAAGTTCACCCCTCGCCCGAACATACCCTCCGACGGAATGCTCCCTCCCGGCGCGAATCGAAAGAGCGTCCAGGTTTCCCACATCGACATCGCAACCGGCCCGAGCGCAAGCGCCGAGAGACCCGACACCAGATTGCGCGCAAAGTTCTGACGCCGCGCACTGAACGCCCGAAGCGCCAACAGCGGGTCGTTGCGTTGGAACACCGCGTCGTGAGGCGCGATCCGTTCCGCAAGCAGCAACGACAGGCTCACGAACGCGAACGCCAGAGCGGAACCGCCGAAGAGAAGCGTGAGTTTTGCGCTCCAGATTCGGCCCCATGTGTCCGCGTGGTCGACATCCTCGTCGAACCACAAGTACTCGGTCCAGACCGTGATGAAGTTCGTGAAGATCGCGAACAGGCCAATGAGTCCGAGGACGACTCGCAGTGGCCACCGAGGACGCGACAGGCGCCAAATCGTCGCGGCAGGAAAATCACCGCGAGCCGAGGTCACAGGTCAGCTTCGCTTTGTCGCCGATGTACCTGCGTGGTACACCGTTCGAAGGGACGGTTCCACCAATTCGGCGAGCCGGTCGGTATTCCATGCTCGATAGTGGTTGCTCATCGACGTGATCAGCTTCGAGGCGTCGGCTTCCGGTGCGGCCACTCGTTCGAGCTCGCTACGGAGGTCCACGCGCAAAACTTCCACAATGGCCCTCGATACCGTGATGGCCTCGACATGGACAGCCGGACCCTCGGCGATGCCGATCTCGATCCCGAGTTCGTCGTTGGCGATTCCCTGTCGATCAACGCCGGCACGAAACGCGCGAGCGAGCGCTGGCTCGATGACCGCATAGAACTTCTGAGGATGTTCCTCGGTGGTGCCGACAAGTCGATCGAGCTCGGTACGCGCCCGCGAGGTGCGCAGTGCGGCGAGGACGACGCTCTGCTCGTCTTGCAGTACCCGCTTTATCGATCGGACCATCTGTTCACGAAGCGGCCCCAACACGTAGGCGAGCTGCGTCTCGTGGTCGAGTTCGGCGTCGGACCGATGAGCCTGCTCAACCACCGACGTACTGGAATCAGTGGACTGGGGCGATGACTCGGCATCGCTCAGGTTGATGATGCGGTCAGTGATCGGCGCCGCCGTTTGGGCCCCGACTGTCGGGGTCGTCGCCTGCCTCTTGCCACGCTTCTTCGAGGACTTGGTGTCGGACTCGGAGGCCGCTTCGGTCATTTGTCCACTTACGTTCGCCGAGTACGACGTGAGATCGATGACCGTGGCCGACCGTTCCTCCACGTCGACGGAAGATCCGAGGGTCACTCGGGCGGCCTGGGCCGCTTCCTCGCGCTCACGTCGTAAGCGTGCGAACAATTCTTCGACGTTCGGCTTTCCCCGGGGTGTGTCGGGTTGTGGACGAGTCGCGTCCTGGTCGGGTAGGTCACTTGCCGAATCGGCTGCGGTGAGGTCGACCACGACAACGACGTCGGTGTCGGTGATTGCGTGCTCGGCGTCGGGGACCGCGTGCTCGGCGTCGGTGACCGCAAGCTCCGCTTGAGTCTCGGTGGCGACTAGTTCGGTCTCGGGTTCGCTGTCGGTGACCGCGAGCTCGGCGTCGGGTTCGGTGGCGACCAGCGCAGGCTCGGCGTGGGCTTCGGTCTCTGCCTCGGCATCGGTGACGATGCGCTCGGCCTCGATGATCACGAGGTCGGCTTCAGTCTCGACGGCATCGGTCGTTGCCGTGACATCAATGGCTTCCACGGAACCGGCGGTTTCAGCGGTTGCCGCCTCGACGGGTGTGTCGTTGTCCGTCACGAGATGCCGCGTGGCCAACAGCTCCATTTCCAGTTCAGCCGCCGAGGGCAGCGGCTCGCTGTTCACGCGACGGCCGGCCGCGTCGGCCGCGATCCGGGCCTCGACTTCGACGGTCGACAGATCACGCGAGGCATCGTCGACCAGGCGTCGGGCCTCGCGGAGCGATTCGACCAACTTTTCACGCGCCACACGCATCTGCTCGAGTTGGACGTGGGCGACTCGGCGACGCTTCGAAAGGTCCGTAAGAATACGTTCGCGTACGTTCTTGGCTTCTTCGATCATCATCCTGGCCTGCTCGCGTGCCAGAGCAGGATCACCATGTGAATCGGTGAGTGCGGCTTCCACGACGGCATTGCCGTCGGCCGACGGACGACCCCGAGACTCGGCGCGTGCACGAAGAATGATTCGCGCGGCATCGTCGTTTGCTCGGGCCACCAAGGCGTTCGCCTCGTTTCGCGCCGCGGCGAGAATCTCTTCGACTTCTCGACGCGCGTCGGCGAGGAGATCAGCCTCCGGGCCGACGGTCTCGGCCTCGGGCGCCAACGCCCGTTCGGCGTCGACGATAACGACACCGTTCGTACGCAGATCAACTGTTCTCACGCCGGCAATGAACGGCGCCTCTTGTACAACCGGGGCGACCGGGCCCATCGAGTTGACGATCGCACGCAACTCCGTTTCGGTGTCGAGGCGCTGTTGATACGCGGCCGCGACAGCATCAAGGTGAAGTTTCACCTCCGACGCGTCGTAGCCTCGGAACGTTGTGGTGAAGCGGGCCGATTTGATCTGATCGACGGTGATCGTCGACGGGTCAAGAGCAATGACGGGTCCGCGAAGGGTCGTAGCCATGGGGTTGCCTCTCGGGGAAGAAAGAGCGCTGAAATGTTACCCGCGAGGCTAGACCCGACTGGGCCAAAGATGCGTCATTGTGAACAGGACTATTTCGAAACCCAGCCCGGCCACCGCGAAACTCAGCGCAGCCGCCGCGAAACCTGGCGGGGTGGCGTCACTTCGTGGGGAGCGGATCGCCGCCGAACGCTTTCAGTGCCGCGAGTGCCTCGTCGAGGTTGCGCACGCCGACAACCTTCATGTCACCGGCATAGGGCGTTGCCTGCCCCACCTCTTCGAGCGGCACGATGAACAGCTTCGCCCCGGCCTTCTTCACGGCGTAGGTCTTCTGCTTGAGCCCGCCGATCGGCCCCACCGTTTCGTCGGCCTCGATGGTTCCCGTGGTTGCGACGGTCTTGCCGCCCGTCAACTCACCCGCCGAAAGGCGGTCGAGGAGGGTGAGCGTCATGGAGAGTCCGGCCGAAGGCCCACCGATCCTGCCCGTTCGGAAGTCGGCCTGGAATTCGGTTGTGCAGGGCGTGTTCGACGAAGGGCCGGCGAACATGCCGATGATCGCGCGCCCGTCGGGTGATTGCATCAGGTCGACCTGCACCGGTACATCGGGGCCTTTGCCAGCACGGCGGATCAGGAGATCGAGACGGTCTCCGGCTTTTCGGCCAGCCAACTTCTCACGGAGATCGCCAACGAGGCACAGCGGTTCTCCGTCGACCGACGCAATCTCGTCGCCCACCTTCAAGACTTTTGCGGCGGGCGCTTCCTTCGCCAACTCCAGCACTTGAACGGCACCACCCGAGGTCTTCAACCCGAGTTTACGGGCGGCAATGATCATCGCAACCTGCTTGGAGTTGTCCATCATGTCTTGACTTATCTTGCGGCTCTCGGCCACCGACACGTCTCCCAACACCTCCTCCCGCTTTTCGATGTCGGCCTCCTTGCGCAGCCACGCGTCGACCATGTCGACAAATCGAGGTTCGAGCACCTGTGACACGGTGGCCATGAGCACGCGGCCCTCCGGCACGTACTCCTTCGTTCCGGTCACCTTGAGCCGCTCGCCGAGTGCATCGGCGTTGCCGGGCAGGTAGATGACGTTCGGGAACTTGTAGAACGCCGCAAATCCAGTGAAGGAAACCAGCGCCAGGGCAAACACGATGCTCAGCGCATCACGCACCTTCGATTTCGGACGACTGGCGCGGGCCAATTGACGACGTTGGCGGCGCGACAAATTCGTTTGCGTTGGGTCGTGGCCCGAACCGGGCAACGGACCGTTCTTCACAGTATCTATCCCTAGAGCCTGCCATGTCCGTGTGACATCGACGGCGAGCCGACCGGGGCGCAATTCTCAGACTTGCCCTCCCCACCTCTCGTGGGCCCCAACCCACTTGCCTCCCCCCACCACTCGTGGGCCCCAACCCACTTGCCTCCCCCCACCACTCGACGGCGAGTTGCAGGGTCAGCGGCAAGTTCGCTCCACCAACAACTTGCCGTCGACCCCGCAACTCGCCAGCGAGTGAAAGGGAGGGGATCCGCCAGCGAGTGAAAAAGAGGGATCCGCGAGCGAGTGAAAGGAGGGGAAGCGCCGGCGTGGGAGTGGAGGGGAAGCTGCGGTAGCTTTCGGGAATGACCGCCGCACCCGAAGGACCCGCTCCCGCCCCTCGTCGCGCCCCGCACATTGTGGCGCACCGCGGCGCCTCGAAGGCGGCGAAGGAGAACACGATCGAGGCATTCACCCTGGCTCGGACGCTGGGCGCCGTCATGGTGGAACTCGATGTCCGACGTACCGCCGACAACGCCCTCGCGGTGCACCACGACCCCGTGATCGACGCCGTGGCGATCGTGTCGATGACCCGTGCCGAACTGCCGGAGTGGGTACCGCTCCTCGATGAGGCGCTCGACGCCTGCCACGGTATGGAGGTCAACATCGAAATCAAGAACGACGAGTCCGAGCCCGACTTCGACCCGGAGCGGACGCTGGTGGGTGCCGTCGTGACACTGCTGCGCCAACGCGGCGATGGTCACCGGATGCTGATCTCCTCCTTTGATCGAGACACGATCCGCGCCGTCCGATCGCTCGATCCGTCGTTGCGGACCGGATACCTGTTCAGTGTCCCGGAGGTCCCGATCGAGCGATTTCTCGAGGGAATTGCCAACGAAGGTCACGTGGCGATTCACCCCCATCGGTTTGCGTCGAGCGTTGAGATGGTCGACGCCGCGCACCGCGTCGGCCTGCACGTGAATACCTGGACCGTCGACGCCCCCGACGAGATGTTGCGACTTGCGGCCAACGGGGTCGACGCCGTGATCACCAATCTGCCCGACGTTGCGGTAACGACGTTCGCGTCGCTATGACGACGGAGGTTGGCGAGGGATTCGCAACTGGGCGACGGTCCCGTTGTCCGTTCGAAACGCGATAGCGCCACCCAGCTCTGACGTAACAAGCGTACGTACTATCGACAGCCCAAGGCTCTTCAACGAGCCGAGCGCAAAGCCGGGCGGCAATCCGACGCCGTCGTCGCGCACCTCTACGGACAATTCCGATTCGGTGCTCGCCAACCGAACCGTGACGTGCCCACCGCGGCGCGGAGTCCGCTCTGGCGGGAACCCATGCTCCACGGCGTTCTGGATGAGTTCGGTCAGTGTGACCGACAGCGGCGTGGCGGTTTCGGCGGGGAGATCCCCGAGGGTCCCCTCAACCGTGATTCGAATCGGCTGATCAGGCGACACCATGCTCTCTTCGACCATGCGTACAAGCGGCCGGACGATCTCGTCGAAGGGAACGGCGTCGCGTACATCGCGCGACAGGGTTTCATGAACCAACGCAATCGCTCGTATCCGGCGCGCCGACTCCTCGATCGCCTGCCTCGCCTCCTCCGACGTCGTGCGTCGTCCCTGCAGGCGGAGCAGCGCAGAGATCGTCTGGAGGTTGTTCTTCACCCGATGGTGCACCTCTCGGATCGTTGCGTCCTTGGTCATGAGGAGACGATCACGACGTCGAATGTCGGACACGTCACGCAGCAGCACCACCGCGCCGGCGCTGTCTATCGACTCCCGTCCGCCAGGAGCCACGTTGCGCTGGAGCAACGGAAGAGCATGCACCGCAACGATCATCCGGGAGTTGGAGACCGGGTTGATTCGTTCGACTTCGGTCAACACCGGTTCGCGCGTCGTGAAACACGCCTCTGCGCCACTCAAACCAATACCAAGTGCACTTAGCGATCGACCCTCGGCATTTCCGTGCAATCCCAAACGGTGCAAAGCCGACACCGCGTTTGGCGACGCATACGTGATGTTCCTGTTCGCGTCTACCGCGACGACTCCGTCACCAACTCGAGGGGCTTCCGTCGGCGCATCGAGACCCACGGTCCCGACTTCCTCGAACGGAAACAGGCCGTTGGCGATCATCTCCGTCATATGACGAAAGATGTCCATGTAGACGCGTTCCAAACGACCGGGCCGACGCGAGACGTCGACCTCCGATTCACGCGTCAGCACCGCGATAGTCCGGCTCGTACCCTCCGATCTTCGCACCACCGGTACATACTCGACGCGAGCCCCGACACCACCCGACACGGTGAAGTTCTGTCCATCGAGGATGGTGGAGTGCACGAACGCATCCAAGATCAAGGGTCGTTCGCCGACCGAGACATCGCGGCCGACCAAATCATCGTGGTACAGGGTCCGGCTCGTCGTCGGGCGCACCTGACCGAACACGGTGAACGCCTGGATCGGCTCTGCCGATGGCACGAACAGCAGGAGATCGCCGAAGCAGAAATCTGCGACCATGCCCCAGTTCGCCGTGAGGCGTTGGAGGTACGCCCGATCGCTGTGGTCCAACTTCACGAAAGCCCTCCCGACGTGCGCCGTCTTGCCGTCGTGGGCCGCGCGACAACGTCTCTGCCCCAGAGCACCGACCCCATGTCCATCATCGCCTGTATCTGATCGGACTCGAAGTCCATCATAGGTACACGTACGGTCTGTTCGGGCGCAGTGGCCAGGCGGCGGATCTCGTCGGCCTGTCGATCCGCCAGCCGAGCGAACCTTTGAAACGACCGGGCCACGTCGAGCGCGAGTCGGCGGCCCGTGTCCGTCTCCGATCTGAGGTCGACGCTCGCCTCGGCCTTCGGTTGCGCACGGGCCAGGAGGGAGGCGGCCTCGCGTTGCGCTGCAGCGTCGTGAAACACGTCGGGCAGCACCTGATTCAACACGAGTCCACCAAGACGAAGTTGACGACGCTCCAACTCGCGCATGAAGAACTCCGCCTCGTGGAGCGGAGATGGTTCGGCAGTACTCACCACGACGAAGCTGGTGCGCTCATCGTGTAGCAAACCCGTAACCGCCTCCGCACGCTCGACAAACCCGGCGTACATCCCCTGAAACAGAAGGAAGAACTCGGCGATGTCCTGCAGAAACTGCGACCCGAGAATCTTGTCGGCCACCTGATAGAAGGGTTTTGCGGCGAGATACCCGAGGCGACCAGCTCGTTCGCCGAACGTGCGATACGGCAGGGTGATCCACTTGAGCAACGACGAAGAGAAGAACTCGGCCATTCGTTGGGGAGCGTCGAGAAAGTCGAGTGCATGACGAGACGGTGGCGTATCGATCACCACGAGGTCGAAGTCGCCCGCCGCATTCAAGTCGTAGAGATGCTCCATCGCGATGTAGTCATGGCTCTGCACGAAGCGCTGCGTGATGTTTCGATAGAGCGGGTTCGACAGGATCTTCCGAGCGGTTTCTTCATCAGGGGCATGACGACGGATGAGGTCGTCCCACGAGGCCGATGTGTCCAACATCGCAATGTGAAACTCCCCGCGCAGACCGGGCACTGCGACCTGCGTTTGTGCCGCGCCGATCTCTCGTATTCCGAGCGCATCGGCGAGCCGTCGCGCGGGATCGATGGTCACGACGAGAACACGTTTGGCTTCATAGCGAGCGACCGCAAGTCCGAACGCCGCTGCAGTAGTCGTCTTGCCAACTCCACCCGAACCGCAGGTGATCACGATGTTCGAACTCTTCGCCACCGATTCGATGCCACCATTCGATGGTTGACGCGCCGCCCCGGCCGACGTCCCCCGTTTCGAAGAGGCCGCCATCACATGCCCCATTCATCGACGAGATGCTCGGCAACGATTCGTGTGGTTTCGTAGCCCGGCACGACGTCGAACAGCATCGGAATCAGTGCGGGTTGTCCGACGCCGAAGCGGGCGAGCGCGGCCGAGAGCGCTTCCAACTGCACGACCTCATTACGACGCTGCGTCCTCGCCAGACGCGCACCTTCGATGAGCGCGCCTGCGGCGCTCGGGTCGTCGAGTTCGGCATCGAAGCGCTTCCGAAGCTCACGGGATTCACGCCCGGGGTCAGACGATCCCTCTCGGGTGCTGCGGTTCAACACGTCGAACGCCTTTCCCTCGCTGCTCACGAACAGTTCAGGCAGGAGCCGGTTCACGACAACACCGGCTATATCGACGTCGGTGTCTCG
This sequence comes from Acidimicrobiia bacterium, assembly GCA_031418035.1. Taxonomy (GTDB): domain Bacteria; phylum Actinomycetota; class Acidimicrobiia; order Acidimicrobiales; family JANYDT01; genus JANOYY01. Next base: position 10,594 of record JANOWU010000297.1, on the reverse strand, counting down.
ACGAAGCGACGCCAGGAGCTCAACCGTTTCGTGCACAGGCATCTCGTGCGCCGTGGTGGTGATCACGACACCGCACTGGTTCGGGTCGTTCAAGATCTTCAGCATCCAGCCGGTCTGGGAACGAATCGCCCCCACTCCCACCAACTCGTTGATGGCCTGCGGGGCCCGAAGCTGACCAACGATATGTCCACTTGCCGTTGCGTCGACGACGACGATGTCGTAGTTGTTCTCCCGCGCTTCAAAGGCAACCTTGCCGACGGTGACGATCTCTCGAATCCCCGGAGCCGCATTCGCCAGGAAATCGAACGCTGTAGAAAGCGCGCCTACCTTCGTGATCAACGGAATGCGAAGGTTGAGCTTGAGGTACTCCTTGAGCGACTCCTCCGGGTCCATCGCCATGGCGTAGAGGTTCGGGGCGATCTCTCGCGGGGCGAACGCCAATGGCTTGCCCTGACGTCCACCGGTTGCGCCGGCACCGGCGAACGACGCCAACAGGTCACCCTTGGCGTCGAACTCACAGGCGAGGACACGTTTGCCCTGCCGCGCCGCGGTCATGGCGAGGGCCGCCGCGATCGTCGATTTTCCGACGCCACCCTTGCCCGTGACAAAGACGAGCTTGCGGTCGAGAAGCGGTGTCACCGCCTCGAAGTTAGTTCGCTGCGGCTGCTACCGCACCCGGGGCGCGAGGATACAGACGCTCACCCGTTGTTACCGGGCGAACCCGACCTTGCGCTCTTCGCTGGGTCCGCCGACCTCGACATAGGCGATCTTCGCCGATGGGACCCCAACCGTTCGTCCCTTTTTGTCGGTGAGCCAGAGGGTTGCGGTGGCGTCAGCGAGCTTTGCCGTGATATCTGCGATGGTCGCATCGCGGTCCACATCGCCGAGATCGATCTCGATTTCCTTCATCGATTGCGAGACGCCGATGCGGATATCCACGGGTTTACTCCTGGTTGGTCGAAACGAAACACGCCGCAGAGTCGCGGTACGCGGAGCAAGACACTACAGCCACTCACTCGCCAAACCCTTCCACGTGCCCGGCTTCGAGATCGCTCGTGACTCCTCAGCCGAACTGGCCCGGTTCGCGTCCGCCGCCCGGTCCACCGGCAAACGCTTGAGCGATCGGCATCCAATCCTCGGCGAGGGGTCCGCTGACCACCAGGTTCGTGTCGGCGAGATGGCGTCGCTGTGTCACGACCAGGCAGTAGTCGAGGGCGTCGCCACGTACTTCGTTCACCTCGATGGCGTGATCGTTCCACGTCCACGTTTCGCCGTTCGGTGCTCGCAACACGACGGCAACGTCGCCCTCCGGGGCCGGACACCCGTTCGTGACGTACGCGAAGGGACGAGCTCGGGTGCCGATGTGGGCGACGTGCTTGAGCCGAGCAGTCGGCACCCGCGACACCCCGAAGGTATCGGCGATGTCTTGGCCGTGGGCCCACGTCTCCATGAGGCGCGCCGTCGCAAAACTGACCGCGGCCATCGCCGGCCCGTACCAGGGAAGTCGCGCTTTCGGATCAAGCGCCTCGAACACTTCGATCATCTTGGTACGTGAACTCACGAACCAGTCGAAGAGTTCCGACGAGGTCATCGCTCGACCCTTGGTGATCCCACCAACCCCGGGATCGGGATCACTCATCAATACTTTGGCGCTTTGCGCGAACGCCTCGGCATCGGTCGCGGCGAGCGTGCCGGTGTCGTCGAAAAAGGCGAGGTGGCTGACCTGGTCGCGAACGGCCCACCCTTGAGCTGGTGTGGGCCGGTCCCAGTCGGATGCCGAGAGTCCTCGCAAGATGCCGAGGAGATCATCGGTCTCCGCTCGCAGGTCGTCGCAGATCGGTCGCATGCCGTTGTCGCTCATGACCCGAGACCATAGACCCGAGGACGCCGACTCGACCAGGGATGGGCCTGTTCGAGTTGCGAACCGACCCGGAGGAGGACGTCCTCGCGACCGTACCCGGCCACGAGTTGCACCCCGACCGGGAGCCCTGCCGGGCTCACGTGCAAGGGAAGCGAAATCGCCGGCTGGCCCGTGACGTTGAACTGCGAGGTGAACACCATGACCTCCCGAATACGGCCACCCGGGCCGGCCGCCGGGTCGGTCAGCCAACCGATGGGCGGGGGCTCGATCGCGATGGTCGGCGTGAGAAGGAGGTCGAAACCTGATGGGTTCGTGTTCGACGACCACCACGACGCCATCCGTCGTTGGAACCCGTGCATCCACGTCACCGACTCCAGGTACTGCTGCGCGGTCGCCTGACCTCCAAGATATGCGTACAGACGATTATCGGATTCGATGTCGTCGTCGGTGAGCGGGCGGCCAACGAGAAGCTCGATGGCCGCAAGATCGGCCGCCATGTTCGCAACGAAGATAGAGGTGAAGTGGTCGGGGAACTCAGGATCGTCAAGGCACGGTGCTGCGACTTCCACGTGGTGACCCAAGGCCTCCAACATGCGCGCCGTCGAGTTCACGGCGTCGACAACAGCTGGAGCAATTGGAGCTTGACCGGTTTCTCCGGTGTACACGCCCACGCGAAGTTTGCCGGGCGCGACACCAACTTCCTCTGCGAACGTATGAATCGGGTTCGGCGCGGAATACGGATCGCCGGGCATCGCACCGTGGATCGCGTCGAGCACGCGAGCGCTGTCACGTATCGAGTTCGTGACCACGTGGTCGATCGTCGACCCCATCCACGCATCACCCAGCGCAGGTCCCATACTGACCCGCGCTCGGGTGGGTTTCAGGCCCACCAATCCGCACTCACTGGCCGGCACACGGATCGAACCGCCACCGTCGTTGGCGTGGCCGATCGCTACCATCCCGGCAGCAACCGACGCCGCGGAACCACCGCTCGATCCGCCCACCGAATGATCCGTGTTCCACGGGTTGCGCGTTGGGCCGTAGGACAGCGGCTCGGTGGTGATAGTGCTTCCCAATTCCGGCGTGTTCGTGCGGCCGATTACGACGAACCCGGCGGCCCGGAACTTCTCGTACATGTACGAATCGACCGGAGCCCGGTAGTCGACCGACTTGAGCGCTCGCGTCCCCATGTAATACGGCTCGCCCGCCATCATGAGCGTGAGGTCCTTCACCACCATCGGCACACCGGGAAAGGGCTGCCCGGTATCGGTCGTTTGCGACGCCTCCTGACGAGCACGATCGAATCGTTCATGGATGATGGCGTTGATCGTGGGGTTCGAGTGCTGGGCACGAGCAATCGACGCATCCACAAGTTCGAGGGGCGACACCTGTTTGGCGCGAACCGCCTCAGCTTGTGCGGTGGCGTCCAGATCAAGCAGTTCGTCGGAGGTCATGCAGGCACGGTAGCGCCCGTGTGAAAAATCGGCCAGTAGCCTGTGCCTATGGCAGACATCACCATTTTTCACAACACGAATTGAAACTCGAGCACCAATGCGCTCACCATCGCTGGTGAGCTCGGCGTCGAGTTCGACGTCGTTCAGTATCTCAAGGCCAAGCCCAGCGCCGACGAACTTCGCAAGATCGTCGCCATCCTCGAAGACCCCGTCGCAGACCTCGTCCGCAAGGACTCGCTGTTCGAAAAGCTTGCCCTCCGAGCGGAGGACTACACAACGCCCGAAGCAGTCGTCGAACTCCTCGCCAAACATCCCCGTCTGATGCAGCGCCCGGTCGTAGTCGCCCACGGCAAGGCGATCATCGGTCGCCCGAAGGATCGGATTCGGGCGCTCCTCAGCCAGGCCTAGGGGTCCCTCGCTCACGAAACTCTCGCCCGAGAGCTGAGGCGAGATCACCTCGTCGGACCACCTCGACCGATTCGAGCCCCAGCCAGTTCGCGATCAGACGCAACTCTTCAGCCAGTTCACGGGCCACCTCGCGCTCGTCGATTCCGAGCTCACCCCAGGCCGACTGAACGAGAAGCGTCGACCTCGCGCGGTCCGATCTCAAGTCGACCCGGCCGACCAACTGATCACCGAGAAGGAACGGCAACACGTAGTACCCGTGAATTCGCTTCTCCTTCGGAACATAGATTTCGATCCGGTAGCGAAACCCGAAGAGTTGCTCTGCGCGCGTACGTTCCCATACCACCGGATCAAATGGGCTCAACAACGCTCGGGCCGACACCACTCTCGGGATCTTCGCCTTGGCGTCGAGATACAAACCCTTGCCCCAGCCTTCGACGTCGACAATAGTAAGCGCGCCTTCCTCCACCAGCTCCGCCAGCAACGGGCGAACGATCGGCAGCTTCTGTCGGTGATAGTCGGCAAGACACTTCGCGGTTCCGATGCCATGGGCCCGCGCCGCTATCCTCAGCATTTCCTTGCGGGCGTCGTGCTCCGACGGCGTCGGCAGGGAAAGGATGTGAGGAGCGAAGCACCGCTCGGGCAGATCGTATGCGCGCTCGAACCCGCTTGACCGGTGAGCTGCCGCGACACGGCCGGTCCAAAACAGGTTCTCGACCGCCAACTTTGCTGTGTCCCAGTGCCAACCCCAGCCGTCTCGGTTCTTGCCGCCGGCCATCGACAACTCACTCGGCCGAACCGGCCCCCGCGCTGATATCTCGTCGAACACCGCAGCCACGACTTCGGGGTTCTTGTGGTGAAACCCGCGTAGGCCCCCCCACACACTCGGGTCATTGCCGTCGAGCGCGGCCTGCTTCTTCCAGCGGGTCAGCGGTTCCATCCAGGCGGGAAGCAACGAGGCCTCGTGCACCCAGTACTCGAAGAGCTCACCGTCGTTGTCCATCTCACGCAGAAGGTGTCGGGGATAGGGACCGATACGGGCGAAGAGCGGCAACTCCTCGGATCGCACGAACACGTTCACCGAATCGACCTGGATCAGACCCATCCGGTCAATGGCTTTGCGAAGATGACGCTTGTCGACGCGACCTGAGGGACGCGGCTGCGCAAATCCCTGTGCGGCAAGGGCAATGCGCCGTGCCTGCCCGAGCGACAGCTTCGGCTGCTTCAGCTGCCTCGGTTCCTGCGTCATGTTCGTCACCGGTCAAGTTCGCGCAGCACGTCGGCGCATGCTTCGATCGAGGCGCGGGTGATTGGATCGACGACCAGTTGCACATGGGTCGCACCGGCTGCAGCGAAGGCTCGCAGCCGATCAGCGATCTCGAGCGGCGTTCCGCGCAGCGGGTCTACGCGTTCTTCCGCTCCCATCTGACGACCGACGCCGCCTTCGAGTTGCACGAGGATCGCGCACGTCGCCTGAACGTCGCCCGGCGCACGACCGACGGCCGACAAGCGTTCGTCGACCTCACGTTTCAGCGCTGCGAACTTCTCGGGATCGTTCGAATGGTCCGTCCACCACACATTCCAAAACGAGATGTGCGACCCGGTGATCGCGAGCATCCGGGGCTTTGCGGACCCGACCATCAACGGCGGCCCACCCGGTGTGACCGAGCGCGGATGAAGCACACAATCCTGCACCCGGTAGAACGTCCCATCGAAATCGATCGCTCCCGCGGACAACAGCGTCGAGATGATGGTGAACGCTTCAGCGAATCGACTCACCCGCTGGTCGAAGGGAAATCCGAAAGCCTGATATTCCCGCTCGTTCCAGCCGGCCCCGAGCCCCACGATCAGACGTCCGTTCGAAATGGCGTCGACCGTAGCCGCCTGCTTGGCCAGCATCGCGGGTGCGTGAAAGCTCGTGGAGGCCACCAAGGGTCCGAGCAGAATTCGACTCGTAACTGCCGCAATTGCGGCGAGCGACGTCCACACCTCCCATGGCCCCCGCGGACCAACCGGCAGGTCATAGAGAAGATGATCACCCAACCAAAGCGAATCGAACCCCACTGCCTCCGCGGTCTTGGCCATAGCGAGGAGTTCGGGAAACGGTACTTCCCACTCCACCTCCGGAAGCTGGATACCGACCGAGAGGGGACGCATGGCTGCAACGTTATAGTCCCCTGTCGGCGTTCTTGGAGCGTGGGTCGCTCCGGGAGCGACTCACGCTCCAAGTATGCGAGGTACGCGAGCCGGTGGTGTCCGTGGGCACAGCGCCGGGCATGAATTCTCGTAAATGACGGTGGAAATGTCGCAAAGCGAGCCCAGGCCGGTAGTGTCAGTCCATGGCACGCCGGTTGACGTACTCACGTTGGGACGGAACACAGGTCGGGTTTGAGCTCGATGCTGATGAAGTCATGGCCCAACTCAACGACGATCTGCTGTACCACGGCGATCTCAATGCGGCGTTGCGCAAGATGCTGCAGGAAGGCTTCAAGGATCGCAACGGCCAAGACGTCGCCGGCATCCGAGAGCTGCTCGAAAAGCTGCGTCAGCGCCGAGAGGACACCCTCGACAAGTACGACCTCGGAGGGGTGTACGACGAAATCGCCGACGAGTTACGCGAGCTCATCGAGCAGGAACGCCAGGCCCTCCAAGACATGGTCGAGCAGGCACAGAAGTCGGGTGACCAGCGTCGACAGGAAACGGCCGAGTCGAGCGCGGCGAATAAGAACATGCAGCTCGACTTCATGCCGCCCGATCTCGCCGGACAGGTGAAGGAACTTCAGAACTACGACTTCCAGTCCGAAGAAGCCCAACAGCGCTTCAACGATCTGATGGACAAGCTGAAGCAGCAGCTGATGGATCAGCAGCTCAAGCAGATGACGAAGAGCGTCAACGAGATGACGCCCGAAGACATGGCCCGGATGAAGGACATGTTCTCGAATCTCAACGAGTTGATGGAGAAGCGTCAGCGCGGCGAAGACACGCCGGAGGACTTTCAGAACTTCATGGAGAAGTTCGGCGACTTCTTCCCCGGTGATCCACAGACGCTCGATGAGCTGATGGAGCAGATGGCTCAACAGATGGCTGCTGCGCAGCAGATGTTGAACTCGATGACACCGGAACAGCGAGCCCAGCTTCAAGCTCTCAGCGATCAGCTGCTCGAAGACATGGACCTGCGGTGGCAGATCGACCAGCTCGGCCAGAACCTGCAGTCCATGTTTCCGCAAATGGGATGGGGGCAGGGCTACGGCTTCGAAGGTGACCAGCCCGTCGGCATGGGCCAGGCCATGGGCCTCATGCAGGAGCTCGGCAACATTGATTCCCTCGAGAACCTCTTGCGTAACGCTACGAGTCCTGGAGCCCTGGCCGACGTCGACTTCGACGCCGCCCGGGATCTGCTCGGTGAGACCGGGGCACAGGCCCTCGATAAGCTAAGTGAGCTTACCAAAATGCTCGAGCGTGCCGGACTCGTCGAGCAAAAGGACGGCCGCCTGGAACTCACGCCGAAAGGTCTACGACGCATCGGGGCGAACGCGCTCGACGAACTGTTCTCCAAGCTCGCCAAAGACAAGCTCGGTCGTCATGAGATGATCCGCACCGGAATCGGCCAGGAGCGGACCTACGACACCAAGGCCTACGAGTTCGGCGACCCGTTCAACCTCAACATCGAAAAGACGGTGCGCAACGCGATCCGCCGCACCGGCGGCGGCACCCCGGTTCGTCTGACCCCTGACGACTTCGAGATCGAGCAAACCGAAACGCTCGTGCGTTCCAGCACGGTCCTCATGCTCGACCTTTCGCTTTCGATGCCTATGCGCGATAACTTCCTTTCCGCGAAGAAGGTCGCAATGGCGCTCTACTCGCTGATCTCGTCGCAGTTCCCACGAGACTTCCTGGGCATCGTCGGGTTCTCCGAAACGGCACGCGAGATCAAACCCGAAAAGCTTCCCGAAGTGTCATGGGACTTCGTGTACGGCACAAACATGCAACATGCCTTCGTGCTGTCGCGTCGCATGCTCGCCAAACAAACGGGTACCAAACAGATCATCATGATCACCGACGGCGAACCAACGGCGCACATCCTCGCGAACGGCGAACCGTTCTTCTCCTACCCCCCGGTTCGCGAGACCATCAACGCCACGCTCACCGAGGTCGTGCGCTGTACCCGCGACAACATCACGATCAACACCTTCATGCTCGATGCAACGTCGTACCTGAAAGCGTTCGTCGAACGCATAACCGAGATGAACAAGGGCCGTGCGTTCTTCACGACACCCGAAACACTCGGCGACTACGTGCTCGTCGACTTCATCGAACAAAAGCGTCAGATGTCGAAGAAGGCCGGACGCCGCTAACCAGCGTTGCGGCTCGCGTCACGATTTCGTAGGTCAGTCATGTTCGGTCGAGCGAAGCCCGAGAAGTCATCCACCGTCGGTGATTCCGCGCGCGACGACATCGATGACATCGATGACATCGAGCGGCCGACCGGGCCGATGTCGGAGGAAGAGCGATTTCGCTTCGACCTGCAGGGGTACCTGGTCCGCCACGGAGCCCTGAGCAGAGACGAGCTCACAACTTTACGCAGGGCAGTTTCCGACATCGACTACGCACCGCCTGCCGACACGATCCAATCGCAACGCATCGGTGGATACCTGCACCGCGAGCTTGCCTTCCAGAACCTGATGGATCACCCGGCTGTGATCGATATTGTCACCGAACTCTGTGGATCATATGCGCGCTTAGATCACTATTACGGTATCGTCATGGCACCGAATACCAGCGGCCTTTGGATCCATGGGGGCGCAGCACCGTTCGATCCCGCGCAGTATTACCTCTTCGCACAGGGCCGGATCCACACCGGCCTGATCGCCGTCGCCTGGAGTTTGGTCGACGCTCCGGCCGGCACGGGCGGATTCACCTGCATCCCCGGATCTCACAAGTCGAACTTCGGCCTTCCCGAAACCGTTGACTACGGCCACGAACTCGTCACCGACGTCGCCCTCAAGGCCGGCGACATGCTGGTGTTCACCGAAGCGATCGTGCACGGCACCGCCACATGGAAAGGCGACGAGGAACGACAACTCCTGTTCTACAAGTACTCGCCGGGCAACTCCAGCTGGGGTAGCGAGGTTCGGGCCGGCATCTCCGACCCCTTACTCAGTACGCTTACGAAGCGCCAGCAGCGCCTGTGCCAACTCCCCTCCGTCGGCTACCACCAGCCCGTCAACGGCGACGACTAGCCCCTCCCTTTCACCCGAGCTGGTCGCCCCGTTCCACTCGCGCGGGTCGCCCCGTTCCACTCGCGCTGGTCCCTCCCTTTCACTCAACGGCGAGTTGCAGGGTCGACGGCAAGTTCGCCCCACCAACAACTTGCCGTTGGCCCTGCAACGTGCCGTCGAGTGGGGGAATTTCGCGAACGCACTCGTTTTCGGTGGTCTCACCGCGCACTTTGCCTCCGCCCAGTTTGCGGTCGACGTCGGGTCAGGGAAGGCTCAAAGTATGCGTACAGGTGAATTCCAACGACGGCAGGATTTGTTCGACGACGGCATGACCGATTGGTCCATCCGCGCCGCACAGCGACGAGGTGATCTCGTGCGCCTGACCCGCGGCCGGTTCCGAACCACGACCGACGATCAGGATCGGGTGCGACGAGCGGAGCTGCTCGCGCTCATCGATCGAGCCGGTCCGACCGCGGTTGCGTCGCACGGGACCGCTGCCCGGCTCCATCAACTCGACGGGCCGTGGGACGGGTACGTCAACGTGCTTGGGCCTCCTGACTCAGCCGCACGTGAGCCCGGGGCATTTCGCACCAAGACGCTCCTGCCGGAGCACCACGCGCTCGTTGACGACATTCCCGTCACGTCGTTGGCACGAACACTCGTCGATCTCGGTCGGGTGTGTGGTCTCGACGACCTCGAGTTCGCCGTTGAGTCTGCACTACGTGGCCCCGACCCCTTTCACCCCGAGACGTGGAACGAAGATTTGCTTCGTGTACTTACGGACTGGCCACGAAGCCCGCGAATTCAGGGCCATCGAGCACTTCGACAGGTGTTGGACCGCCGACCCGAAGGTTGTCGACCGACCGGCAGTCCCGCTGAGACCGTTGCGATTCAGATTCTGCGATCGGTGGGGCTAGCGATGGTCGCCGTTCGCCAACCCAATGTCACGGTCGAAGATCGCGGAACCGGCCGCGTTTCCTCCTGTCTTCCCGATCTCTTGTTTCCCGACGTCGGCCTCGAGATCGAGGTCGACGGAAAGCTTGGGCACGACTCCGACGAGGCGCGTACGCGTGACCACCGGCGGGAGAACTCCCTCGGCGCCGCCGTGCGGGTGTTGCGCTACACCGCCACCGACCTGCGTCGCCGCCGTCGCGAAATCGGCCCCGAGATTCGCCGCGAGTACAACGCGTTGGCCCGACACCCGTTCCGGGCCAACGTCACGGTGACCAGCCGCAACCCCGGTTCGTATCACTACCTCATCGCCTGACGTCGCCACCCCATGCAAATGTCGGCCACCAGCCCTCACGTCGACGGTCCAGCCTTCACTCAACGGCGAGTAGCAGGGTCGACGGCAGGTTAGCTCCACCAACAACTTGCCGTTCACCCTGCAACTCGCCGTCGAGTGGAAGAGCGGGAGCTGAGACGTGGAAAGCGGAAGCTGAGACGGAGACGGGCGCGGGCCCGGGTGCAGGAACTAGCTGGCGCGTTTGCGGCTGAGTGCGTCGACCGAGGCGGCCATCAGCAAGATGAGGCCAGACACGATGAACTTGATGCCGGAACGGCTGAAGTCGATCGTCTTGAGCCCGAAAGGCGACGCCTTCCCAACCAGCGGCAGGCCGTTGTCGATGATGGCCAGCACGAGACCACCGAGCAGC
>JANOWU010000296.1:0-29913 GCA_031418035.1 Acidimicrobiia bacterium | reverse complement strand
GCGCAACGCATTGATGGCTGAGGGTGCCTCGGCCGGTGAGGTCCACACGTTCGGGACACAGCGGTTCTTCGCATTCGTGGATCCCGACGGGTACCGGGCCGAAGTCGTCGTGAATGCCGAGTGATCGCGTTACGACGCTCGCCGGACCTCGCCGACGATATGGTCAACCGTTGTTTGCCATGCCTTTGCCGACTGGGTTGGCGGGCGCAACTGCACAGCTATCTGACGGACGCCGGCAAGCCCGCTGACGAAGCGGTCGTGTCGAGAGGCGAGAACGATGTCGTGTGTTCGCATGAGCGACACGGATGCAGCAACCGGATCGGCCAGGGCTTGGATGGCTGCGATCTCGTACACGCACACATTCCACTGTGCACGGGCGCCAACGTGCGCGGCGGCGTTCGTCGTCACGGTGGCCCACGTGTCTTCGAATGCAATGACCGAAGACGGGTCATCAAGCTTCGTCATCACGTCTGACATTTCGCCAAACACGAAACCTACGTTGGCCCCTTCAATCGCCGGAGCGAGACGTCTGAGTTCGCGATCCAACGACGCGGCGACCTTCGTCGGCTCGTAGCGCCGGTTGGTTCGAGTCCGAAGTTGTATAGCGTGGCTCGCATCGGCGTCTGGAAACGCGTTCGGGGATCTCGCTGCGACCCACATGTCGACGGCGGTCCCGCTCACCTCGCGCAACCGTCCGATGATCGGAAGGCGAGCATCGTCGACCACGACGAGGGCATGTCGACCGGCCGAGCGAAGGCCGCTCGTAAAGAGTTTCACGGGGTCAAGCCCAAGTGCGTGGGCTAATGCTGCGACGACGTCGACCGTCGGGGTTGGTCCGTGCCGACCGCCTGAGTTCCGGGCGCGCTCCAGGGCGACGACATAGGCCTGTGAGATCCCGGCGCGTCGAGCCAGATCGCGCGTTGACAACTGAAGTCGAAGCCGAGCGTCGGCCATGCTGCGAGCGAACGCGGCACCATCAAACTCGCGTCGTGCATCCGGTAAGCGGAGTGGAGGTCGGGGGACGATGCGATCATTATAGTGATCGCCATGCCGTCATCACCAGCACTCGCGATAAGCCGTCGCACCCGATCAACGCCCTACTCCGGTCGCGTCGAGGCCGCGGGTGTGCAGTCGTACACCGTGTACAACCACATGCTGCTACCCACCAGTTTCCGCGGCGTCGAGGAGGACTACTTTCACCTTCGCAGCGCGGTGCAGGTGTGGGACGTCGGGTGCGAACGTCAGGTGGAACTTGCCGGGACCGACGCTGAGCGGCTCGCCCAGTCGCTCACCGTACGCGACCTTCGATCGTTTGCTGTCGGTCGATGCGGCTACGCACCCATCGTCGATGATCACGGTCTACTGATCAACGACCCAATTGTCCTGCGCGTCGCCGAGGACCGCTTTTGGTTCTCGGTCGCGGATTCCGATGTGCTGCTCTGGGCCGGCGGCATTGCCCGCAGCCTCGGCCTCGATGTTGCCGTACGCGAACCCGATGTGTGGCCTCTCGCGCTTCAGGGACCACTCGCCGAAGACGTCGCCGCCATCGTGTTCGGCGAAGCCGTTCGTGCCATCAAGTTCTTCCGCTTTGCGGAGCTCGACTTCCAGGGCCATCGGCTCGTGGTCGCTCGAACTGGATGGAGCGCACAGGGCGGTTTCGAAATCTACGTCGACGATGCCGATGTGGGCGGTGCACTCTACGACGCGGTCATGATCGCCGGTGAACCGCACGGTATCGGTCCGGGATGCCCGAACCACATCGAACGTATCGAAGCGGGGCTTCTCAGTTACGGCAACGACGTCACTCGGGCCGATACGGCGCTCGAAGCCGGTCTCGACAGGTACTGCGCCCTCGACGCGCCCATCGAAGCCATCGGTCTCGACGCGTTACGTCGCCAACGCGATTCCGGCGTACCCCGACGTGTATGCGGGCTGATGATCGACGGTGACGCCGTACCCGCGTTACGAGTCCCGTGGCCTACGGCACTCGGCTTGGAGCCAGTCGGCTTCGTCAACTCTGTTGCGTGGTCGCCTCGACTCCAGTCGAACGTTGCACTCGCCATGATCGACAGCCCGCACCACACGACCGGCACCGCGCTTGTCGTAACCACCCCCGTCGGAGACCGAGCAGCGACGGTCGTCGACGTGCCCTTCCCTGGCGCTATCCAACGCTGAACTGCGTCGGGTGTTCAGCCCGGGCCGGTGGCTGATCGCAGCGAACCGCGCTGCGGCGGTCGGTTGGAGTTTCATGCTCGAAGGTATGCGACCACGGCGAGCACGCGACGGTTGAGCGTGCTGTCGGTTTGAAGCCCGAGCTTGGCGAAGATGGAACTGACAACGGGTTCGACCGTCTTGATACTGAGGTGAAGCTCGCGGCAGATAGCGCTGTTCGACATGCCCCGCGACATGAGTTCGAGCACCTCGCTCTCGCGAGGTGTGAGTCCGGTGAGGCGGCCGTCGACGCGTGCGGTCGCAAGTTCGGCGGCAATCTCGCTGAGTCCAATGTGCTCGATGACGAATCGGCCTTGCGCTGCGAGATCATCGAAGAGGCGCTGTTCGGTCAGCGACAGTTGGTCGGTCCGGGCGCGGTTCACGCTGAGAGCGCCGAAGATCTCGGCGCCATTGGCGATCGTTCGTATCTGCTGATCGGCTTGGTCCGCCAACGCGGCGAGCGTGGTCCGAGGGACGAGGTCGTCGCTTTCGGGCCATACGCCGACGGCATGCATCTCGTTGTCGCCGATCCAGACTGTGGCTGCGGGAGCATCGAGCGCTTCGGAAACGGCTCGGGCAAGGCCGGTGGGCAAGTCAGCGGAGCCTGATCCGGCGCGGGATATCCAGCTGAGCGCAGTGTATGTCGCAATGTGTTGCCCGTGGACGACCGCCCACCCTGCGGCGAGAGGGACCAGCGCAGCCGACAGAATGCCGGGTCGGGGCGTCGCCCAGATCACCAAGCCAGCCGCCAGTGCCACAACCGACACCGCTGTCGCCGTTCCGAGTACGGCGAGTTGGGTCCGCGCGACGGCACCGGCGCGTCGCCACCGCACGGCAACAGCAACTAACCACAACGCCTGGAACACGACGTAGGCCGGTTGGGCAATGGCGGACCACAGAGCGATCGCGGTGTCGGGGGCTTCGCCGTTGACGGGGTGTCGGCTGGTGAGACCGACCTGGTCGTACTCGACGGGCCACAACGCGGACAGCGCGGCGCAAAATGCCGCGACTGCGACGATGGCAGCAAGGACCGGACGCCAGCGCCGGGTCGGAGGTCTGCCATCGGGGAAGCAAAGAACCGACAACGTCGTCAAGGCCAACGCCATGGCTACGGGCCAGACACCAAACCACGCCCACCACTGGTCGGCACGTGTCCCGGTTCCGTCATGTCCGATCTGTCGGCCGACGAACACAATCGCCTCAATCGACCCGGTCGCAAGGAACAGGCGGCCGAGTCGATGTCGGGGACGCTGGAGTGCCACGTACGTGCCGATCGCGCCGAACGTCAGCGCCAATAGCCCGTTGTGCAAGTTCGTCAGCCACACACCTCGTGCCAGGCCGATCACGGCCAACACGACGATGAGGCTCAGCGTCAAGAGCGGGATGTACCCACTGGCGCTGCGGTCAACGGAGCGATGGGCAGGCATGTCGGCAATGTTCGCGCATGTCCCAACAGTCGACCATCCGGGGTTTTCCCTATTTCTCCAAAAGCAGGGGGATCCCCGTAGCGACGAATTGGGCGGCGGGCCGATCGTGGTCGATGACCTGCCCGTTCCGTCGAGAAGAGTCCCTATGAGCACGATCCATTCACCAACCATTGCGTCGAGCAGCACGACCGTCGCAGCCGCGACGCCGACCGATCGGCTCTTGACCGCTTCGCTGGTAGTCGGCCCGGTGCTCTCCCTCGCGGCCGACGCCACCTACGCCACCCGCGGTTGGGACGACGCGACCGCGGGTCTGATTCACGTGCTCGGCGCGATCGCCTACGGGTTCGTCGTCCTCCGGATAGCTGGATGGCTCTCGTCGCAGAGCCGACTGGCCGCAGCGATCGTGCTGACCGGTCTGATTGGCCTCGCCGGCAACGTGGCCTACGGCTTCGAAGCCATCCACATGTCCTTTGGGGACGTGCAGCTCGTTGATCGCGCAGGTGCCGCCAACCTCATCAAACCGCTCGGCCTCTTTTTCCCTCTCTCCTTCGTTCTCATCGCCGCCGGACTCGCCGCGCTGCGACACCGAACCCAGGCAGCGCTCGTATTGGCAGCGATGTTCCTATGGCCCATCGCCCACATCGGCAACATTGCTCCGCTCGCCGTAGCGAGCAACGTCATCCTCGTTGTCGCATTCGGCAGCCTCGCCAGGCGACTCCCAGACTGAACCTCCCGAGCATCCCATTTCCGCCCGACGTCGGCATCGTTCTGGTACTCCGCGACGGTCTCTTGAATCGGTGTTTCGAAAAAATGTGTATCACGCGGAAGTTTTGGCGCTCTGTGTCATAGCAGTCATTTCCTACAGAGGAGAGACACATGAGACCACGACGGAACATTGCCACCATGCCGGTTGGCGAGCGGGTTGGTTTTGCGAACGCTGTGCTTGCGCTGCATGCCCGGCCGAGCCAACGAGGGTTGGCCAACCGCTACGACGATTTCGCCAAAATTCACGTTGACGCGATGGCGGTCAATCCAAGCTGGGGGCACGGTGGACCGGCCTTCACCGCTTGGCATCGCGTATTGCTCGCGAAGTTCGAGGCCGAACTTCGCAAGATCGACGATTCGGTCCGCATTCCCTTCTGGGACTGGACCGTCGACCGCACGGCGACGAGCGCTCCGTGGTTCAACGATTTCTTGGGTGGCGATGGCGGGCCCACGAATCCTGCCGGGAGTGACTCCGGCGAAGTCACGACGGGTCTCTTCCGCTTCAGTGCAGGCCGCTGGACTATAAGTACAACGAGCAACGTCAACGACGATTCCTTTTCCCGACAGTTCCTTGCGCGCGGCTTCGGACGACGAGGTGACGCCCCGGCGCTACCAACCGCTGCTGATCAAACGACAACCATGGGCCAGACGTTCTATAGCGACTTTCGGCGTGGACTCGAAGTCGACCTGCACAATCTGGTGCACCGGTGGGTCAACGGCCAGATGATCCTTCAGGCTTCGCCGCACGATCCCGTGTTCTGGCTGCATCACTGCAACCTCGATCGTCTCTGGGCAGTGTGGATGCGCGGAAAGACGAATGCCAATCGCTATACCGCACCGGCCGGTGCACCAGCTTTTCACCAACCAACAGGAAACATGATCTTCAACGCTGGCGGCGTAGCACCGTGGACCGGAACCTACCGACCTGTTGATGTCATCGGCGATCATTCCCTCGACGTCTGGTACGAAGGCGACCCACCGATTGTCACGCTCGAGACGCCTTCCGTAACGTTCCGAAATGTCGAGGCAGGACGCACGACCTATGCCGCTGTCGTCTTCAGAGTCGAGGCGGTGGACACCGTTGGCTTCGAGGTTCTCTCCGCGGTCCCTGCCCCGTTCGGGCTTCCACCCGCTCTCAACCCACCGGCCGCTGTACCTCCCGGCGATGTCGCGCAACAGGGCCGAGTCTGGCTTTCCTTCACGGCACCCGCAGCTGGTCCGATCGCACCAATAACGGTAAGGGTACGTTGTGTCCAGACCGGTCAAATCTTCAATGTTCCGGTCACTGCAAACGTCGTTCCGACTCGAACTGCCGCCATGGCGTTCGTGGCGGATCGATCAGGCTCCATGGCCCAATATGCAGGCAACGGAATGACGAAGCGACAAAAGCTGGGGCAGGCTCTCGGGGTGATCGCGGGACTCGCTCGCGACACGGACCAAATTGCGCTCATCCAATTCGACGATCAACACGGCGTGCTCGTGACTCGTGGCGATGCGCTCGCCGCAGGCGCGGGAGGTTCTCGCGACGCGCTCAACACGGCAGCGACGGGTCCCGATCTTGACCCACGCGGTGCCACCGGCATTGGTGCGGGAATTCTCGACGGCGTCGCTGAATTGGCTGGGGCTAGTACTGACACGGTGGCCCTCGTTGTGATCACCGATGGCGTCGAAAATGTGGCACCGATGATCCTCGATGTCGCTGGTTCGATCAATGCCAATACCTTCGCTGTCGGCATCGGTCGACCAACGGATGTGAATGCCAATGCGCTTCAGGCAATCTGTCAAGGAACCAACGGCTACCTGTTGGTCACCGGCGACCTCGCGGGGGAGGAGCTTTTCCGTCTCCACAAGTATTTGTTACAGGTACATGCCGGCGTGACAAACGCACAGATCGTTACGGACCCGGCCGGGGAACTAACTCTGGGCGTCGATCACCGGATTCCGTTCCGTCTTACCGCGGCGGACTTCACCGCGGATGTTGCGGTGCTCTGTCCGCTCCCCGAGGTTTTGACAATCAAGTTGGAAGCACCCGATGGGTCGACGTTCGATCAATCGAGTGGCGTTGCGGCCATCACACCGTTGAGTGGGTCGTGGCTCGGTGGGCTCCGTCTTTCGTTGCCCGTGCTTCCGAAGGTCCACGCAGGCACCTGGACGGCCGTCATTTCGTTGGATCCGAAGAAGTTCAACGTCGTCGGCGACAACAAGCATTTTGACGGCAGCGTCGGGGCGATCCGCAAAAGGGGTGCCGTTCCGTATTCACTGGTCGTGACGGCGCGCAGTGATCTGGAGCTCCACGTTCGAGCGAAAAGCTCAACCCGCGACTCTGACCTGGTGGCTGTGCTCGATGACCACGGAGTGGCCTTTTCGGGAAGCGCATACGTGTGGGGAATCGTTACGGATCCATTTGGCCGAGTGGACAAGTTTGTTTTTGATGATCACGGCGCTGGCCGATTCCGCCTCACGCTTGCGACACCAGACTACGGCCTGTATCAAGTGCGAGTGATCGCCGAAGGCAAACTCGACGGCGACGAGTTCACTCGGGAACAAACACTTACGATCGCAACGGTCAGCGGGGAATCGTCGGAAGGAAAGCCTGAGCCCGGCAAGACCGACGGGCGCATTTCGTCGGACCCACCGGTAAAGGGTCGCACCAAGTTGCCCAAACTTGAATCGCTCATACGAGAGGCAAAGGCGCCTCAGCCGATCCCGAAGGTCCGGGAACAAGACGTTGATCTCACGGGCTTCACGCACCTGCACAACCATCTTGCGTCGAGCCACTTTCCATCGCGAGAGGAGCTGCCTCCACACGTCAGGTGGGAGACCGTTGGGAAGGAAAAGCCTCACACCGAGCCTCACACCAAGCCCGCGAAACCCACGAAGTCCACCAAGCCGGCAAAAGCCAGCAAGCCGGCCAAAGCGAGCAAGCCGACCAAACCAACCAAGCCCGTCGGAAAGCCGCGCGGAAACTCGGCGCACGATCAGCACGATCATCAGCACGGTCAAAAGTAGGATCGCGAGTAGCCCTTCTCATCGACACTTCGTGTACCTGAGAGCAATCGAAGAATCCTGAGGCCTGGCCGAGGGAGCCTGAGAAGTCGATGAAGCGATCGCATCAGAATGCACCGATGACACGTCGACTTGCCACCGGAACCCTGCGCATTGCAACAACCACGACGATCGCGGCTCTTATCGCTGCGGGCTTCACGGCCCTGACCATGAATTCAGCAAGCGCCGCGCCGAAACCAAAAGCAACGAAGGCTGCGCCGGCCCGAGCCGGCTCGCGCTGTGCCGCGAGCGCTGTCAACAAAAGGGCGACCGTGAAGGGCGTTGTACTTCGTTGCACCAGCGTGAAGAACTCATTCGTGTGGGTCGCAGCCGGCAAGAGCACGACCACCATTGGCGCAACGGGATCGAAAGCACCGACCACGCTTACCGCAACTACCGTCAAGCGGGCCTCCGTCACCACCGAGCAACCACGTGCACAAACCGCGACAACGGCCTCGGCAACAACGAGGGCACCGTCGCAAGCGACCACCAGCGTTTCGGCTACCACATCGGTGAGTGGCGTCGTCGCTGTACCAACCCCCAGCCCTGCACCAGCACCGCAACCGCCTGCGACGCAACCCACAACGACTCAGCCAGCAACAACGGCACCAACAACAACCGCTCCAACAACAACCAAAGTGACCACGACGACAGAGGCGACCACAACCACTCGGGCCACGGTGCCCGACACGCAGCCGCCAACAACTCGTGCCACCACGACAACAGCGGCGACCACGACTACCAAACCGGCAACAACCACGACTCGTCCGGCGTCGACGACCGCACCCGATACCGTTCCCCACGGATAAGGGTTACTCTTCCGTTCGCAACGCTACGTGAACGTATGGAATAGGAATCGCGTTCGGATCAGAGGCAACCTGAGCCACGACCGGTATTCTTCGTCCAGTTTGCTCACCGCGCAACCGGGGGCGAAGGTGGGCGATCCCCGCCATCGGGCAGTGGGGCCGTGAGGGCGTCGTAGCCGAAGAGCCAGTCGCCGCCTGACACGGCATGCGCTCCCGACGTCGCTCGGTAGCGTTCGTCGCGCTGACGCTGCTCGGGTCCGTCGGGTAGGTGAAAGAGCGTCGCGTTGCCCCACGAACCAGCCTGGAGGATGGAGGTTCGCGGCTTCCGCGTCGACTCGTAGACCGTAAGCGCACGTAGTGAACCTTCGGCGGTGGTGTTGGAGAGCCTGTGGGCTTCGGACGAACCATCGTCGACGAACTCCTCGCCGAACTCCGCGAGACATCGGTTCAGCACCGCCGCGTCCTCGATAGCCTGGCACGCACCCTGCGCCATGAACGGCAGCATCGGGTGGCACGCGTCGCCCAGAAGCGCGACCCGTCCGCGGGCCCAGTGCGGCAGTGGTTCGCGGTCGTGCAGCGCCCACCGGTACACCGGCTCGACGATGTGGGCCAGCACCGACTGCAGCGGGTCGGCCCAGCCGACGAACTCCGATCGCAGCTCGTCGGCGTTGCCGGGCTCGGTCCATGACTCGACCTCCCAGCTTTCCTCTGGCACGACGCACACGAGGTTGAAGTGGCGCTGGTCGCGCCCGACGAAGTAGCTGACGATGTGGCGCCCGGGACCGACGCGATTCGTCACCTCCACCGGGAGCCCAGGCACGGCCTCCCGAGGAACGAGTGCGCGGTAGGCGGCGAAGCCGCTGAAACGGGTCGGGAAGATCCCGAACACGCTGGCCCGGACGGGGGAGTGAATACCGTCGGCGCCGATGACCACGTCGGCCGCGATCGACGATCCGTCGGCGAGTTCGACCAGCGCGCCCTCGGGGTTCGTCTGCGCGCATACGACGTCGGCCCGCATCCGCACATCGATGTTCGCGGGCGCGCCGTCAGGGTCCGCGCAGGCGGTCGCCAGAAGCGTGATGAGGTCGGGTCGGTACACGTTGAGAAACGGAAACCCGAAGCGCTCGGCGACGGTATCGCCGAGCAGATTCTCGAACAGCTCGGCATCGTCTTGCCATCGGCGCAGGACGATGCGTCGTGGGGCTGTCCCGACGGCGGCGAGCTCCTCCGCCAACCCCAGCGAGGCGAGCACGCGCGCCGCGTTGGGGCTGATCTGAATTCCGGCGCCGACCTCGCTCAACGCCCGCGCCTTTTCGAGGACGATGACCTCGTGTCCGGACCGGCCGAGCAGGGCTGCGGCCGTGAGGCCGCCGATCCCGGCGCCGACGATGACGATCTTCACCGCCGCACGTTTGCATCGGGCGCCGCCCCTGCACAAATCGTGATGTCCGTGACTGAATCACTGACACCCGACCGGCTCAGCGACCCATCAGGCGACCCACAGCTCGGTGGGGCCCCGGAACTCGAATCCGACGATTTCGGGTTGGTGCACGAGTCGCAGGTTGGGGCGACGATCAAAAAGGATTTGGGTGGCGACCCTCACCGTTTGGCGGCCAAGCCATGCTCCGAGGCACACGTGCGCGCCGGCCGCGAATGCGAGATGAGAGCCGGTTCGGCGCAGTTGGAACTCTTCAGGGGCCATCCACCGAGCTTCGTCGCGGTTGGCCGATGACAACACCGCGGCGACCAGCGCACCGGCGGGCAATGTCACTCCGGCAAGCACCGTATCGGCAACGACCTGTCGGGTCGCGGTTGCGACTGGCGAGATCCATCGAAGCGTCTCATCGACGGCCTGGCGCCACATGCGGTCACGTCGGCACTCCTCCAGCACGGTTGGCTGGGTCAACAACGCCCACACCGTCAAGCAGATGGCGTCACGCGGTTCGTTGATTCCTCCGGACATCATCAGGCGAACGTTGGCGATGATCTCGTCGTCGGTGAGGCCGGCTGGATGGTCGGCAATCTTCTGTAGCCCGCTCGTTGTCGGACAGTTCCGGAGCTCTTCCAACTGTGCCGCTATCGACGCGCCCGATTCAGCGTTGGCCGTGGCGGCCACCGCTGCAAGGTCTGGATCGTTGGCGAAGTTGGCGAGCCCCGCGCAGACTCCACGAGTCCATCCACCGATGCTCGCCGTCGACGCGGTGGTCCATCCGAGTGCGTCGGCTAATGCCATGACCGCGAGCGGTTCCGCGTAGGCCGTCATCAGATCAACCGGTGCGTGGCCGTCGAACTCATCGATCAGCGTGTGGCACAACTGGGGGAGCCGCTCGTTCACCCAACCGCCGGCCGCCGACTGGCTGAAGGCCGGTTGTGTGGCGTCTTTTAGCCGCCGATGAGCCGCCCCGGCCGAACCCAACATGTTGTGCCCGAGGACGGTGTTCAGCCACGACGGCTCCGTTGCTGAGGTAAAGCGTTCCTCGTTGACGGTCACCTCCATCACGTCGTCCCACTTCGTGACCAACCACATCTCCAACGACGGGACGTACGCCACCGGTTCGTGCCGGCGAAGTTCAGCAAGGATCGGATACGGATCCGAAGCCAATTGATCCGGCGTAACGTCGGCGGCCCTCATGTCGACAGTTTGCCAGACCGTTGTGGAGCCGATCTGATTCCGCGCGCGAAGCGATCTTTACGGTGTCCAGAACAGTGCGGGGCCCCTTTCGCGATGGTGGCCCAACGTCGGCCGAACTCAACTCAGGGCGAGTCGAAAGTACGTTCCTGGGCCCGCCTCGAGGAGTAGTAAGCGCGCGTATGCAGCGCGTGACCGGACGAACCACGTCATGAACTGGACTATCGATTCGTACTCGATTCGTATTTGCCGGACCAATAGGATGCGAGGATGGGGAATCGAATGGGGCGGGTATCACTCTTCCTCGGCTCCGTGCCACCGCGCTGTTCGTGATCGTCGTGGGCATCCTCGGTATCGTTGCGGCTTCGATGCGAGCGAGCGCGCCGATGCGCCACTGGTATCTCGTGCACGAAACGCCGGCCTACCTAGTTCTTCCCGCCCTGATGTTCGCGTTGGCGGTTCGGCCCCGCGCCCGGCGCAACGAACCATCAACAACCTGACAGGCGCTTCGCCCAAGGCTCCACGACAAAACCTCATCGATCGGTGTGCGTCGCCAACATCACCACGGCGCCGCGGTCGATGCGTGGTGGACACCTGTTGAGCGTCGCCTCCGTTGTTACGGGCGCAGATCGTTTGAAAGCTCGGGCCTCGACCACGCCTCAACACCAACGATGACCCTGCGTCAGGAGCGAGGGGCGGATGGAAGGCCAGCGATCGAATCCAGGACAAACCCAAGACCGACGGCGAACTCAGCAGAGAAGTCGTAGCCGGGTTGGAGCACATGTTCGCGAGCGAACGCGACGAAGTACGGATACTCGTTCGCGGGCATAGCGGCGAGGACCTCCTCCGCGAGTTCGTGCACCTCGTCGGTGCCCTCGAAGGGCAGCATCGCTTCTTGCAGCGCGAAGCCGTACACGAACGCGTCGAGGAACGCGACGGCATGTGCAATATCTCCAAAGGAGAACCCCGCGGCGTGCAACAGCGCGATGACGGCGTCGTGATGACGCAACGTTGCGGGGCCCGGCGCTCGGCGCGATTCCATCAGCCCGATCGCCCATCGGTGGCGACCGAGCACGGTGCGCATCGATTCCGCGCGTCGGCGAAGCTCGCCCACCCATGACGGGCCATTCGGATCCGGAAGATCGAGTTCGGCGAACACGAGATCGACCACTCCGTCGAGGATCGCGTCCTTGTTCTGTACGTGGTGATACAGCGCCATCGGTTTCACGCCGAGGGCTCCGGCGAGCGCTCGAATCGTGAGCCCGTCCGCTCCCTGGGCGTCGGCGAGATCGAGCGCCGCATTGAGCACCCGGGCGCGTGAAAGGGGCGTCCGAGAAGGGCCGGGTGTGGCATCTGACCGTTGCATCTTTACCAGTCTACCCGTACTGTACTAAGTACGACGTACTAAGTACAAAGGACTGAAATGATTGCCACCGACCCCACCATCGCCCCGACCGCAGTTGCCGCCCTCCCTGCGACCATGCGAGCAATCGTGCAGCCCCGATACGGCGGACCTGACATTCTCACCGTCGACGAGATCCCTATTCCCCCGATCCGCGCCGACGAAGTACTCCTGCGTGTCGAGGTCGCTGGGATCGATCGTGGCACCGAACATCTCCTGCACGGCAAACCGCTGTTGGCGCGCTTCGAGATGGGCATGCGCGTCCCAAAACGCCGCGTTCCCGGGTTCGATGTCGCCGGCACGATCGTCCAGATCGGCGCACAGGTCGAGGGCTTCGCGGTCGGCGACTCGGTATGCGGGATCGCACGCGGATCGTTCGCCGAGTACGCACCAGCGCTCGTGACGAAGCTCGCCCACTGCCCTCCGTCGGTGGAGGCAAACATTGGCGGCACGCTCGCCATCTCAGGACTCACTGCGCTACAGGCCTTACGCGATGCAGCGAAGCTCCAAGCGGGACACCGCGTGCTCGTGCTCGGCGCATCGGGTGGCGTGGGCACGTTTGCCGTGCAAATCGCCGCGTCGATGGGCGCAGAGGTGACCGCAGTCTGCCGTGCGGCGAAAGCCGATCTCGTACGGTCCCTCGGCGCGGCCCGCGTCCTCGACTACGCCACGACCGATCCCACTGATGGCACCGAGCTGTACGACGCAATCATCGACATCGGTGGACGTCGCCGGCTCCGGCACCTTCGGCGGGCACTGGTGCGCGGGGGCACGACGGTGCTCGTCGGCGGCGAAGGCGGTGGCCCGATCACCGGTGGCTTCCCTGGCCGCATGGCCCGTGGCGCAATCCTTTCGCTGTTCAGCGGGCGCCGACTCACGGGGTTCGTTTCCAAGGAACGCGGCAGCGACGTTGCGGTCCTCGTGGCGATGGTTGCTTGCGGCGAGCTCCGCTCGCAGATAGACCGGGTCGTCGGGCTCGATGGCGTGTCCGGTGCATTGCGGGACCTTGAGGCTGGACGGGTGTGTGGCAAGGTCGCCGTTCGACCCTGACCTGGTCGTGCGACCGTGACCTGTCGTCCGCAGCGCCCGCAGGCGACCGCCGACCACCCGAGCACGGTTCACGGTGCCTACCTGAGCGGCCAACGTGCTGCGGCCGAGGTGTTGGCGTCGTACGTCGATGCTCGTGGGTGCCGAAGCGTCCACAACCCGACCCCGAATCGGCAGATTCGGGGGTTTCGGGGCCGAGTTGTGTACCCGTGCACGACTTCTCTGGCGCGCGCCACTGCGTGCGATCGTGTCGGAGAGCTAGGTGCCGAGCCTGAAGTTCCGATGCCCGACCCTATCGAGAGGTCAGTCGGCTGCCGCCGCCTTCCGCGAGACGCTGGTGGGGTGCGCATCGTCGAGCCGTCGGAAGTGCCGAAAGGCGTTCCTCGGGAATCGGCTCGCCGCAATCTTCGCAGCGGCCGTACTGTCCGGCGTCGAGTCGGTCCAGGGCGGCAGCGACCTCGACGAGCTCCGTGTCGAGGGCGCCGAGCTCATCGAGAACGGTGGCGCGCTCGATGAGCTGCTCGCCGATCTCGGCTGGGTCCTGAGGTGATGCGTCGTCGACGTCGACGACGCGATGTCCAGCGATGGACGTTCCCTGCTGCTCGGTGAGTACCGCCTGAGAGTTCTGGAGACGCGCGCGTTCCTCGATGAGTTGGGTTCGGTAGCGGGTGAGGTCCATGGCGAAGTTCCTTTCGGTCGGGACGTCTATGAGGGGAGATACCCGGCGTCGGCATGAGCACCAACCTCGTGTTGCGAACGACACTGGCAGACTCGTCGTTGTTCTCTGCGGGTCCAAGGATGGTGACCGAGCCGTCTTAGGTCCCGACGGCAGCATCGACGGTGAGCATCGGCCGCCGTAACTCCCTTACTCGATCACGGAAAAGCGCAACCCGGCGTCTTGTTGGAGTGCGTGAAGAAGCGATTCGCCCATTGCTGTCGACGGGGTCCAAAATCCACCCGGGGTCGTGTGCCTGTCGACCTCGGGAAGCGTTCGCGCAGCTGCCACCATCATCTTGGCGGTAGAGCCGTATCCTGGATCCCGATCGCCCGTGACCTTGACGGTGATTCGCGACCCCGACTCGGTCTTTCCGAAGAATCGCAGGTCGAAGTACCCCTTCGCCTGAGACGCAGCGGAGGGACCTTCACCGGGTTTCGGAAGAACGAAGCGGGTGAGGACGTTTCGAACAGGTGACAGCAGGGAGGTCGCCATGAAACCTCCTAACGCGCCGGCGACGGCCGAGGCCTTCGCCGCGCCGAGCGGACCTGCCCCGGTCAGCATGGCCTCGTCGTATTGAAAGTTCTCGCCCCATCGTCGGTCGAGAAGCGCATGGCTGCGATGCACCACCTTGGTGTTGATTCCGGCCATGACGAATGGCGCTATCCATTCGCCAGACAGGTCATCTCTCTGCGGCAGCGTGACGTTGGGCTGTTTGGGGCCCGTTCGATAGTTCGCCGGCGACAGCGCATACGGGTCTTTCATAAGTTCGCGTAACGATGGATCTTTCGTCATCTCGGCAACGACGTTCATGAGACTGGCAACGGTGCCTCCGCTCGCCCCGCCGCGTGCGCCAGCGAGCCGCATTCCTATGCGTACGCACGGTTCGCCATAGCGTTCGACGCTTTGCTGTTGTGTGTACCAGACGCCCAGGTCCGACGGAATGGAGTCGAAGCCGCAGGAATGGACGATCCGCGCACCGGATTGGACCGCAGTGGCGGCATGAGCATCGATCATCTGGCGCATCCACTGTGGCTCACCGGTGAGATCGACATAGTCCGTGCCGGCCTCAGCACAGGCCTGCACGAGGTTCGAACCGTAGAGGGCATAGGGTCCGACGGTCGATGCGATCACCCGGGCAGAGCGAGCCAGGGACCGCATATCTTCGAGATTGTCGGCGTCGGCCACGATGCGCTCGATGCGAGCGTTCGACCTTGCCCCGACGCCGTCGAGCTTCGTGGCACTCCGACCGGCGATTCCCCATCGCAGGCCCTCATCGTTTCGTTCGACCAGGTGTTGCACCACGATCTGCCCGACGAAACTGGTTGCCCCGAACACAAGGAGATCGAACGGGCGATGGTCGCGGTCAGGAGTGGTCACGTACCCAGCGTGCCACCTTTGGCTGAGCTCGGAATCCACGACGTTCCCGGAACCCCCGCCCGGGCGTTACCGGGGCACTGAGCGAAACGGCAGGTCCTTGTCCATACGCGGCTCTCCGGGCAATCCCAACACGCGCTCGGCGACGATGTTGCGCTGGATCTCATCGGTTCCTCCGGCGATGGACATGCCGGGCACGGACAGCGCAATGCGCGCAAACAGGCCGGCATGGGGTGCGTCGTCACCGAGTTGAGCGCCAGCCGGTCCCAGCAGGTGTAGCGCGAAGTCGCGATATGCCCTCATCAAACGTACGCTCGACAACTTGCCGAGCGACACCTCAGGGCCGGGGAGTCGGCCCGAACGCGCGGCTGCTGCCGAACGCAGCGCCGAGAATCGTGCGATCTCGAACCACGAGTAGAGCTGTGCTGCTCGTTGCCGGACCCGAGCGTCGCCGGATGCCCCTTGTTCATCGATAAGTGTACGTAGGAGAGCCCAGGCGTGGCTTCCGTTCGGCATGAACCCTCTTGTGCCGTCGTCGAGTTCACCCGTCGCGTACCTGCCCGCGGCAACGTTGTGGTCGAGGCGAAGTTGTATGCCTGCCTCGGCTTCCGGGTCGAGTGATGCTCGTTCGTAGGAGAGCGTTCTCAGCGCCACCGCCCAGCCGTTGTTGACCTCGGAGATGAGATTGTTCGCCGGAACGACCGCATCGGTCATGAACACCTCGTTGAACTCGGCGTCCCCGGTCATCTGCACGAGGGGGCGAACCTCGACGCCGGGTTGACGCATCTCGATCACAAAGAAGCTGAGCCCGCGGTGCTTCGGGACATCGCGATCGGTGCGGGCGACGAGAATCGCTCGGTCCGCGTAATGCCCTCCCGACGTCCACACCTTCTGACCGTTCACGATCCATTGGTCACCATCGCGTACAGCGTGCGTCGACGCACCAGCGAGGTCAGACCCTGCTCCAGGTTCGGAAAAGAGCTGACACCAGACGTCGGTGCCGCGCACAATTCCGGGCAACCACCGAGCCTTCTG
Source organism: Acidimicrobiia bacterium (assembly GCA_031418035.1). Lineage (GTDB taxonomy): Bacteria > Actinomycetota > Acidimicrobiia > Acidimicrobiales > JANYDT01 > JANOYY01. The sequence goes on along the minus strand of JANOWU010000296.1, from coordinate 13,454 downwards.
GTCCTCCGTGCCGAGCTCGAGGAGCATTGGCGCGACCATCATGGTGGCGATGCCATGCGGCGGACCGTAGGCGCCGGCGGATCTGAGTTCGTGCTCGACGGCAGAACGATCGTCCGCGCTCAGCCCCCGACCGCCCCATTCGACCGGAAAGTGCGGAAACCCCCACCCCGAATCGGCAAGCATCGCCCACCATTGACCGAGGGGCAGTTCGGGGTCCCAATTCGCAGCGATCCACGTGCGAACCTCACGAGCGGTATCGGTTTTCGGCTCCATTCGGCAAAACGTAGCGGCCACGAATTCCCCGCTCCAAAGTGACCGCGCACATCGGTCGGAGAACGGTTTGGCGGTCGGCGCTGTGGAGTGTGAAAATGCCGTTGTTCTGTGCGACATGGCCTGGAGGTCGATGTAAATGCTCACCGGTGCGCAATACAAGGATTCGCTGTCAGACGGGCGAACGATCTACTTCGAAGGCGAGAGGGTCCACGATTTGCCGGGGCATCCCCTGCTCGGTCCGTCGGTGAACAACGTTGCCTTCGGTTACGACTGGCTGATGTCGCAATCCGTCGACGCCTGCACCTCCCCGTTGCTCGGAATCCCGAAGTCCTCGGAGGAGTTGAAAGCGAAAAATGATTTGGTGCATCACGCCGGAATGATGGCGCACGTTACCTACACCTCGATCATGACCTTGGCGACTGCGGCGGGAAAGATGGCGGAGTCGGTGCCCGAAGGCGTAGAACGTATGCACGCCTATATTGACGACGCGACCAAGCGAGACATTCGAATCACCCAGTGCATCACCGACGCAAAGGGCGATCGTTCGCTCCCTCCGGGCAAGCAGCCGGACCCAGACTCATATGTGCACGTGGTGAGTCGCCAGCGCGATGGCATCGTCATACGCGGCGCTAAATTGCACATCACCGGCGCGGCACTTGGGCACGAGTTGCTGACGATCCCCACGAAGGCAATGAAGACGGGCGAGGAAGACTATGCGGTTGCGTGCATGGTTCCCGTGAACACGCCCGGCGTGAAGATCCTCAACACCACCTATGCCCCTCGCCATCACGACACGCGTGATTTCCCCGTGTCTCCAACGCATGCGTGCCCCGAAGGTTTCGTGATCTTCGAGGACGTGTTCGTGCCGAACGAGCGAGTCTTTCTCGACGGCCAGATCGCCCATGCCTCGACGTTTGCACACTCCCTCGGGTTGTGGGAGCGCCTCGGCGGTTTGTCGGCCCTCGCTGACGGCGCCGACGTGCTCGTCGGACTTGCGCAGCTGATTGCCGAAGCCAACGGGTTGAGCAGGGAAGCACACATCAAAGAGAAGATCTCCGAAATGATCATTCATGCGACGGTTGTGCGCGCGTGTCTCGAGGCTGCGCTTTCGAACGCAAAGACGGGAGTATTCGGCGCGGCCTTCCCCGACGAGTTGTACACGAACGCGGGCAAGTACACGGGTGCGGCCAATTACTCGCTCATGGTGAGGCACCTGCACGATATTGCCGGAGGTGCGGTCGTCACTGCGCCGTCGATCTCCGATCTCGAAAACCCGGAGACAGGTGCGTTGGTTCGAAAGTACATGAGCACCGGTCCGGGTGTCGACGGTGAGTATCGCACCCGTCTCTTTCACGCCATCCGTGATCTCACTGCCGACTCCTACGGCGGTTGGTCGTCGGTGACCAACATCCAAGCCGGTGGCGGGCTCTACGCCCAACGGATCGTCACCCGAAAGCACTACGACCTTCAGGGTGCAAAGGCTACGGCGCTGCAGACGGTCGGTCTCGCCTAGGGCTACGGGCTGCAGCTGGTCGCGTCGCATGGCCGCCTTGTCCCGTCGCCGAACCAGGTGGCCGCGTCGCCGCGACCGAACCAGCGGGTCAATCGGCGAGGTACGCGATCATCGACGCGGTAACGACGGTGCCCTGGATGTGGATGTGTCGGGCGGGTCGTGCGTCGGCGTCGGGGAAGTGCTGCACCCAGATGGCGTCGATCTCGGCGCGCACAGTGTTGCTCGGCGCCCAGAACTCCATTTTGGCGACGTCGTCCCACGTGGCGCCTGCTGCGGCGAGGATTTTCGCGGTATGGGTGTAGATGTTGGCGACCTGGTCGGCCGTCGTTTCGGGAATGTCTCGTGTGCCGGGATTGAACGAGCCGATCACTGAGCTGACGAGGAGGGGGCCGATGCGTGTGGCGACCGGTATCGAGGCGAGGTGGGAGAGGCCCTCAATTTCGATGGATCGTCGCTTGGTCACGTAGCGCTTCCCGGCCGGGCGGCGGCCCATGCTTCGAACTCGGCTTTGCGTTCGGGGGCTAACGGGAACAGGCCAATGGTCGATTCGCCAGCCCCGACCTTCTCGATGGCAAAGGCCTCGATGAGTTCCTGGGCGATGCAGTCCCGCGCCACCTCCTGCGCGAGGGCATGGGGGATGACGACCGCTCCTTCGGCGTCACCGACGATGATGTCGCCCGGTTCCACATACACGCCAGCACAGGTGATTGGTTCGTCGTTGCTGAACGGCATGTGATGCCGACTCCACGTCGAGCCGTGGGAGGAGCGGTGATAGACGGGTTTGCCGAGCGCCGCGATGGCTGGGGTATCGCGTAGCGCCCCGTCGGTGATTATTCCGACGGCACCAAGACCATATGCGCGCGTAGCGTAGATGTCGCCGACTGTGCCGGCGTCGGGAACGTTTCGCGCTTCGATGATCAGGACGTCGCCCGGCTGGGCTGTTTCCGCGGCACGACGTTGGGCATTGACGCCTCCGGACAGTTCGGCGAGTTTGTCCTGACGGTGCGCGACGTAACGCAGGGTTCGGGCGCGTCCCACCATGGATTGGCCGGGGAGGAGCGGCTTGAGTTCCGAGAGGAAGGTCGAGCGCATGCCGCGGTTTTGGAGTTGGTTCGTGATGGTCGCAACGCTCACGCTCGCCAACATGGCGCGTAGGTCGTCCGTGAGCACGTTGGGAATGGCGGAGACGTCGGTCATGATTCCTTCTCAACGCGGTGGTTGGCTCGTTCGCTGTCCGGCCGTTCGGGCATCTGTTCCAACCCGGCCAGCGCGCCATCGTTGCGCCACGTTTGCATCTTGGCGAAGTACGCATTCGGGCCCTTGCCGTATGGGCCGTTCTGGACGCTCTTGGGGTTCGGCTGGCCTTCGTTGTTGTAGTAGCCAGGTGTGCACGAGGCCTGGAACTCTTCGCTGTACCGAGCGAGTCGGATGATCTCGTCGACCCAGGCATCCTCGGCCGTCTGCGTCGGCTCGATGGCGGCGATTTCTCGCGCATCGCATTCGGTGATCACGTAGCTCATGTGCTTTGCCGCCTCGTCCATGGCGTGTGGGAAGTTCGTGGTGAATCCCGCTTGAGAACTGCTCATCACGAACAGATTGGGAAAGCCCCGCGTGTGGAGTCCATGCAGGGTTCGGATGCCATCGGCCCACTTCTCACTGAGGCGTAAGCCGTCCCTGCCGATCACGTCGTAGCCCGCACGACGTGTGTACTCCGTTCCGACCTCGAAGCCAGTTGCGAAGATCACGCAGTCCAGTTCGTACTCGATTCCGTTCGCGACGACACCCGTGCGGGTCATGGCCTCAACGCCCCGTCCACCGGTGTCGACGAGATGAACGTTGGTCCTGTTGAACGTAGGGAGATACTCGTCATGGAAGCATGGACGCTTACAAAACTGACGGTAGTAGGGCTTGAGTGATTCGGCAATGGTGGGGTCGTTGACGATTGCCTCTGCGCGAGCACGAATCTGCTCCATCTTCGTGAAGTCGGCGATCTCCATGAGTTTGGGAACCTCGCTGCGGTCGATTCCCTTTCCTCGAAAGTTCGCCATGCTGATGAGGTTTCGGATGATCTCGGTCCATCCGTCTTGAACGAGGTCTTTCTCGACGATCCCGCCGGAGGTCAGGGTGTTGAAGTTCTCCATCCGCTCTCGTTGCCATCCCGGCTCCAGGGTCGCCGCCCACGCAGGGTCGGTGGGTCGGTTGTTGCGCACGTCGATCGACGACGGCGTTCGCTGGAACACGAACAGTTCCTGCGCGTGGGCCCCGAGGTGCGGGACGCACTGCACGGCGGTTGCCCCGGTGCCGATGATTCCGACGCGTTTGTCGGCGAGTTTGTGCAGGTTGCCCTCGGGTCCGCCGCCGGTGTAGTCGTAGTCCCACCGACTGGTGTGAAACGTGTGACCCTCGTACTCGCCGATTCCCGGAATGCCCGGCAACTTCGGACGGTTCAGCGGGCCGGGGGACATGACGACCCATTTCGCGCGCATGGCGTCACCACGGTTCGTGCGGATCACCCAATGCGCCCGTTCTGGCTCCCACTCGAGACCGGTGACCTCGGTTTGCAAGCATGCGTCTCGATAGAGGTCGTAATGCCGGGCGATGTTTCGGCTGTGCTCGAGTATTTCGGGCGCGTGTGTGTACTTTTGTTTCGGAACGAAATTCAACTCTTCGCAGAGCGGAAGGTAGATGTACGACTCGGTATCGCACGCCGCGCCCGGGTAACGGTTCCAGTACCAGGTCCCACCGAAGTCGCCGCCTTTTTCGATGATTCGTATTTGCCCCAGCCCCGCCTCGCGAAATCGAGCGCCCGCGATGAGGCCGCCGAATCCACCGCCGATGATCACGACATCGACTTCGTCGGTCAACGAATCGCGTTGGATGGGTTCATCGATGTAGGGGTCGTCGACGTAGTGCGTGAAGTCACCCGTGACCTCCCGGTACTGCGCGTTGCCGTCGACGCGCATCCGTTTGTCGCGTTCGAGGCGGTACTTCTCCCGGAGTGCGTCGGGGTCGAAGGGCAAGCTCTCGGCCGTGTCGATCTTGGTTTCAGACATGGTGTCCCGCAACCTCGCTCGTTGCGTGGGCACGAGCCACGCGTATGGGGATCCCGGTCATATGGGCCTGACTGGACAGGGGTTCGAAGCTGCCGGGACCAATCGGAAGGAGCGCATTCGGGTTCGTTCCGGGTGATCCGGCGGCGACACGCATTCGCGGGCTGGCGGCGTGCCCCCAGCCGTGAACCATTGAGGCGACGCCCCGCATCAGGTCCGGGTCGAGTTCCAACGTTGCGTCGACCTCACCGTGGTCACTTGTTACGCGCACGTAGGATTCGTTCTCGAGCCCCAGCATTGCCGCATCCTCGGGGTGCATCGACAGCGGGTTCGAAGATCGTCCGCCGCGCTTCATTCGCTCGACGTTGGCGAACCAGGAGTTGTGCATCCACGCATCACGGCGGTGAATGAGGAGTATCTGGCCCGTCCGTGACGCATCCAGTGTCTCCTGAAAGAGCCTGTGACTGCGTTCTATCGCCTCGGCGAAGCCCGACGGACAGCAGTCGACCCTTCCATCCACGGTGTGCACCTGCGTGTCGTAGAAGGCGCCGGGTTCGGGTTCGCTGAGCACGCGGGGGCCCGGTTCAGCCTGCAGGTCGTCCAGGGCGAGACCACTTCCGCGGTCGAGCATGTGTCTCCACTTCGTCCACGGGTCAGGTCGCTCACCATCCGCGAGCCCGTCGAACAGCGACGCCTTCTGCATCGCTTGGAGGAGGCGGTGCGCGATCCACCACTCAGGTTGGCGGTCGCCTTTCGGTGAAACGACCGCCGGCGTGTACTGGGCGAAGGGCTTCGCGCTCGTACCGATATTGACGATGTTGAGGTCGTCACGCTCGTACATGTCGGTGGAAGGCAGGAGTACGTGGGCGTACTCACTCGTCGCGCTCGGATAGATGTCGATGACCACCAGCAGATCGAGCTGCTCGAACGCCTTGCGAAGCTGCTGCTCACCGGCGATCGAAAGGAGCGGATTTCCCGCAACCACGATCATGGCTCGCACCGGATTGTCGCTGTCGAGGATCGATTGCGACATGAGCGTGCCGGGGAGGGCGCCGCGGCGGAGCTTTCCGAATTCCGTGTCGACGTAAGCCTGGTCCGGCAGTCCGGCGCCTGCTCGCGCGTTGGGGTAGAAGCCATCGCTCTTCAGGTTGCCCCCGGTGACGTCGAGGCGGCCGGTGACGAACGACAGCATGTGTACGAGCCAATACGCCAACGTCCCCTGGCGACCCATATTGATCCCGGTAGAGGCGTGGACCGATGCGCGCGGCGTCGCCACCCACGCCGTGGCAAGCTCGCGGATCGTCGCGGGTTCGATACCGGTGATTTCGCCGACCCTCTCGGCCGGATATTGCGAAATGTAGGCGCGCAGATTATCGACGTTGGCGCCATGGCTGGCGATAACGGACTCGTTGAACCCACCTTGTTGATCGATCTCGTGGAGAAGGGCGGCGAGGAACCAAACGTCGGTATCGGGTTTGATCAGGATCGTGTCGCCGACGCCGCGTTCGGGTGTCTCGATCCGGCGAGGATTGACGAACACCAAGCGAGCCCCGCGAGCAGCGGCCCTTCGCATCTCGCCGAGAACGTTGGGTATCGAGTAGAAGCTCGCCTGCGACACACGGGGGTTCTCGCCGATGATGAGGCACAGATCGGTGTTCTCGAGATCGGGAATCGGGTGGACCGTGCTCGATCCGAACACGGCCTCGCTCGCGACAAACTTGTTCGCACAGTCCTGCGTTCCGGACGAGAACGTTCGTCGGATTCCGAGTGTGCGTAGCATCGTGCCAACGTGGAGGGAGCCGAGCGCGTTGAATGCCGTGGGGTTTCCGACGTAAGCAGCCACCGAGTCGATACCGTGCTCCTCGATGACCGCTCGAAGCCGAGTCGCCACGTGACCGAGCGCGTTGTCCCAAGAGGTCTCCGTCCACGCGCCGTCCCGAGATCGGATCATCGGGACATTCAGCCGGTCCGGGTCGTTGTGCAGGTCGACGGCGGCGAGTCCTTTATGACAGGCGAACCCCTTGGTGATGGCGTGCTCGCGGTCGGGTTGGAGTTTGACCAAGCGGCCGTCATGTACGGTCGCAACGAGTCCGCAACTGGGTTCACAGATCCGACAAAAGGTACGAACGGTCTCCATTTGGTTGACCATACCCGCTCGGTGGCCCTGGAATGTAGCTCAGCGAGCCGGACGCCCGGCTCCCCGTCAACTGTCGGAGGGTGGACCGCCTTCGGCGCCTGTGTCTTTGATGAAGCGGTGCTGCCAGCGCCTTGCCTCGAGGTGTTTGAGCAGGGGGATGGACGGAATCTCGAGAACGAGGAGGAAGATGAGCATGGTGCCCGTGGCGAGTACGAAGCGTCCGGCACCCGCGATGATCCCGACTGACGCGATGGCCCAGATCGCCGCCGCCGTGGTAAGTCCCTTCACGTGGCCATGTGGATCGCGCAACACGATGCCCGCGCCGATGAACCCGATTCCGGTCACGATCCCGGCAATGAGCTTCTCTGCGTCGGCGGTAAACGCGTCGAGAGCTATTGCCGACAACGCTGCTGATCCGGCGGCGACGAGAGCGAAGGTGCGCGATCCAGCGGGGTGACCTCGCACTTCTCGTTCCCAGCCGACGATGAAACCAAGCAGGGTCGCAAGAGCGACGCGACCGAGGAGCGATGCGTCGTGAACGATCATGAGAAGCGGTTTAACACACTTTCGTCGAAACGGAACGGGGCATCATCGGCTGACGAAGGTGGCGACGACGTTGAGGGTGACAGCCAAGATTGTGGTCCCGAAAACGAACGACAGAAGCGCCTGATGAGTAGCGGTGCGGCGGATCGTTCTCGACGTGATGGGCGTGTCTGATACCTGATACGTCATTCCGATGGTGAACGCGAAGTACGCAAAGTCCGAGAACGCAGGAGCCTCCGGTCCGAAGTCGATGCCGCCAGCTTCACTGAAGTACTCGTGAGCGTAACGAAGCATGAAAACGGTGTGTACGGTCGCCCATGAAAGAACAATAGTAAGTATGCATAGTAACGTCAGAATGAGGCGTTCGCGGCCCTCCAAACTTGAAGCGGCATGAAGTCCAACGCCAACGCCGATCAGACTCACCGTGGAGGCAGCGACGAGGGCCAGTCCTGCCTCTGCTCTCGTATCGTCTTCGCTCGTTGCTTTCGCGGCGGTTTGCGCAGGTGTCTTGCCGTGGACGGACCACCACACCCAACCGAGAAAGACGATGGCGGTCGCCGCCCAGCCGACGAGCAGCGCAAATTCCCATTCGAGGTCGAAGAGGGAGGAACCCACCCCGACAGCAACGCCAAGAGCGGCACAGACGGAAAGCCGCCGTCCATGCGAAACAGTTCGGTCCGGCCCTACTCCGGCAGTCATAGGCACGTGAATCAGACCGTCCGAGCGAAGCCCGCGACCACAACAGCCTTCACAACAGCACCGATAGTTGCGTCCTCGACAGCTTCCCCAGCTAGCACTCGCATGTAGCGATCCTCGCACGTCGTTGGGTCTGGCCATGCGTGCGGTTCGCGTCGCACGCACGCTGGTCACCTTCTTGGGTGGGGAATGCAAAAGACCGGACGGTTTGACAGCCTGGTGGAGAATCGGGGGATGAGTCTGCACCTCGGAATACCAAAGCCCTTCGAGATCGATCCCACGTGGATGACCAGTGCCCTAAGGGCGAGCGATACTGCTGATGGAACGGCGGCGGTTTCTCGACTTACCTGCACGCCGATCGGCAGTGGCCAGATGGGTGAGAGCTTTCGCTTCGACCTGGAGTGGGTCGGCGACGGGGCCACCGGTGCTCCTCTTCCGACGACCGTGGTCGGAAAGTTCGCGTCGTCGGATCCGAATAGTCGAGAAGCTGGCCGTATGGGTGCATACGCGAAGGAGATCGGCTTCTACCGAGAGTTGCAGTCGAAGGCGAACGTACCGTCGCCGGTTCCGTATTACGTCGCCTTCGACGGAGAAAGCGCTGACTTCGTCGTGCTGATGTCTGATCTCGCACCGGCCGAACAGGGAGATCAGATAGCGGGGTGCAATCTCAACCAGGCAACTCGTGCGGTCCACGCGATCGCCGGGTTGCACGCGTCGACGTGGGGCCAAACCGATGAGCTCGGAAGCTTCGAGTGGTTACCACCTCGGTCGTCGGACTACGTGTCGCTTCACGCACAACTCTACCGAGCGCTCTTCGACGGTTTCGCGGCCGAGTACGGCGCAGCCATCGGGCCCGAAGACATCGACCTGGGGCGGTGGGTCGGCGAAAACTATGAGCGCCTATTGAATGCCCACCGATTGCCGATGTGTGTCGTTCACAACGACTTCCGCCTCGACAACGTGATGTTCACGGACTCCTCCGTGTCCGTGGTCGACTGGCAGACCCTCTCGGTCGGGTTCGGCCCCGTCGACGTGGCCTACTTCGTCGGTGCCGGTATGGTTCCCCCGCCCACCGACGCGGAGGAGCGTGGACTGGTCAAGAGCTACGCCATGCGACTTGGCGAACTTGGGATTGCCGCCGACGAGACCGAACTTTGGCGTAGCTACCGTCTGGGTTCGGTCAGCGGCTACATCATGGCGGTCATTGCGTCTCAGCTTGTGGTGCGCACGCCGCGCGGGATGGAGATGTTTCGAGCGATGGCGTCGCGGCACGCACAGCAGATGCGGCGCGTCGGTTTCGCCGACGCCATTGGGTAGAGCAATTGGGTAGAGCTATTGGGTGGAGAGGTGCGGGGCTTCGAGGGATGACGATTCAGTCCGCCGGAGCGCCGTCGAGCATGTGCGTGAGGCCGGCAGGGGCGTAGGGTCCGACGACGATCTGTTCGAGCACGCCGATGCCGCTGCGCGTACCGTCGCTGGCCCGCACAACCTGTTGCACATGGATGTTCTGCGGTGCAAGAAGGTCAAGCTCGTCCGGATCGAAGGACTCGCCACCGATCGCCAGTTCGCCCTTCCACATTCCCTGTCCCCATACAGGGTGGCCGTAACCGAGTCCTTTCATGTGGAAGCGGAGCACCGGCTCGAGAGTGATCGTTCGCACGTCGCCATCCAATCGAACGAGGTCGATTTCGGCCGACGCAGCAAGTCGGGTGTCCGGGTGATACCGCACTCGATGGCGTGCCGTCGCCATGCGAGTGTCGCTCGCCGCGCTCGCCTCAGGAACGGCGGCTTCCGATTCATACAGCGGGGCCTCGATACCCTCGCGAACGAGTGCCTCGCCGTCCATGCCGTCGAAGAAGATCGCATGCGACACATGGTCGTCCCATACGAGCGGAGCCCAGAGGAAGAAGATGCCCTTGGGCGCCACGGGTGCGCCGCCGACATCCGGCTCACCGATCCGACGCACTCCCCAGGAACGATCTTTGGTTCCGCGCCACGTTTCCTCGTCGACGTCGAACGAACCGTCGGGATGGGTAACCGTGCCCGTCCATCGGCCGAATTGATCGAAACGGGTGGCGTCCATGACTCGCTTTGGTCCGGCCCACAGCGTTTGATGGGCTTCCTCGATGGGCGCACTACGAGTGGAGAAGACGAGATCGCAGCTGATCCCGGTTTCGTTGTCGGCGAGCACGACTCGGGTGCGTCGCATGGGTTCGAGAACCTCGATACGAAACGGTCCCACCTCCATTTCGCTGCGTTCGAGCGGGGCGCGTCGTGAACCGTAGAAGCAGTGCTGACGGCCACCATTCTCGATGACGCTGAAGGCGCAGTCGAGAATTCCGCGATGGGGGTAGATGGCCATGCCGATTCCGAAGTACGCCGACCCATCGATGGCATACCCGTTGAACCATGTCCGGTCGTAGGTGTTGCGGTCGGCCGATACCGGGTGGGCGAGCGGCTCGGATGTCTGATGAATCGGAAAATCATCGAATTTGTTCAGCACCTCAACATTCTTGTTCACGGGCGGGCACTTCTCCACTTCTCCACTTCGACGCCGGCGCCCGGGACATATGTGTACGTAGTGTATGGGTTGTGCGTGGCAACTGGGCCGTGCCACCATGTCGGAGCCGGGGACACGCCCGGTCAACGAGGTCGAGGAGCTGGCCATGGAGATCGAGGGACGTATTGCGGTCATCACCGGAGGCGGCGGTGGGATTGGATCTGCGGTTGCTCGCAAGTGGATGGCTGAGGGAGCCCGTCACGTTGTGGTGGTTGATCGCAACGAAGAAACAGCGCGCGCCGTGGGTAAGGAGATCGGGTGTCTCGGCGTAGGGCTCGATGTCACCGATGAGAGTGCCATTGCCGGACTGGTCGAACGCGTCGAGCGAGAAATCGGGCCGATCGACATCTTCTTCTCCAACGCCGGGGCCGGGGCCGGGGGTGGGCTCGAGGCACCGAACGCCGACTGGCAGGCGCAATGGGAGCTTCACGTCATGGCGCACGTGTATGCGGCGAGGGCAGTCGTTCCGGCGATGACGGCACGCCGTGAGGGCTATCTGATTCAAACCGCCAGTGCGGCTGGGCTCCTGGCGGCCGTCGGGTCGGCGCCATACAGCGTTACGAAGGCGGCGTGCATCAAGCTTGCCGAGGTGCTGGCGATCGCCCACGGCGACGACGGAATCGGCGTCGCCGTCCTATGTCCCCAGGGGGTCAACACGGCGATGGCACCACGTCAACTCGGCGATGGTGGAACCGACGGCATCGTCGAACCCGAGTTCGTTGCCGACTTGGTGACCGAAGCTCTCCGCGACGGTCGCTTCCTCATCCTCCCGCACCCTGCGGTGCAGACGTACGTCGAACGGAAGGCGACGGATCCCGAACGGTGGCTTCAGGGAATGCGGCGTCTGCGGCGTCGGTCACTCGATCTTCTTCAGGGCGCGGATTAGGGAACTTCGACGGGCTGTCCGGGTGGCGTCGAGTCGTCGAAAGTGAGACACTTCCTCCATGAACGAGAAGCCGTCGTATCTTGGCCTGTTGAACTCGATCGCCAATGGAGAGGCGTCGGCCGAAACCTACCTCGAAGCGTGGGCGTGCACGACGGCGCGCGACGACGTCCGTCAGGTGATCTGCGCGGTCGCCGCCCGCGAGGGAGAGCACGGAAAGGCCTTTGCCAAACGCATCAACGAGCTCGGCTTTGCCGTCCAACCGCGATCGGATGGCAAGGAGGCTGATCGATTGGCGATCGCGACCTCGGGGTCGCTTACGGATCGAGAGAAGTTCGAGAAGCTCGGCCTCGGCCGCGCACCCGACGCGGAAAAGCCAGACATCTTCAGCCGGTTCCTCGACGATCCAACCATTGACATCGCGACCGGAACGCTTCTTGGTCGCTACATCTCCGAAGAGCGAGACTCGGGTCGGATGCTTCGCGCCTGCTATGAGTCACTCTGCTGCGAGGAGGAGTTGGGTTCATCCTCGGGCGCCACCGAGCAGCGCCTCGCCGCGCTAGAGGACCGCCTTTGTCGGATCGAAACGATGCTGGAAAAGCTGGTCGACACCACCCGCGCTGGTAGTAAGCGTAAATAGCAAAGAACGCGTCGCAACGCGACTGGTGCGTGCGGAGAAGTACTGGTAGAACCGTCCAATGCTTCCCGATCGAATCGAAGAGTTGACACCACAGGCACTCACCGAATTGCTTCGCGGCTCGGAGGTGTTGGCCGGGGGCCGCGTGGTCGACGTACGGGCCGACGACATCGGCACCGGAGTTGGTGTGTTCGGGGCGATCGCCCGATTGCATCTCGTCATAGATGGTGCACACGGCGCTGTCCCGAAGACCATCGTGGCCAAGCTTCCGACGACTGCCGAGGCGAACCGTCCGGTGGGAATGGCTCTCAGGCTCTACGAACGCGAATCACGATTCTTCTCTGCTGTTGCTCCGCACGTGTCGATGCCGATTCCGCGATGTTTTGCCAACGAGATCGACGAGACAAATGGTCGATTCGTACTGCTTCTCGAAGACCTCGGCCATCTGGAGGCCGGAGATCAGTTGGCCGGTCTGGGTTACAACCGAGCAGCAGCAATTCTCGAGGTCATGGCCGCCTTTCATGCGCGCTGGTGGCAATCGCCGGAACTCGACGAATTGGACTGGATGCCGAAACAGGACGACCCGGTGTTCCTCGCCGCCGTACCGGGCATTGTTGCTGCGGGGGTCGAAGCCCTTGCGCCGCTGGAGCCGGAACTTCCGTCGGGCTCGATCGAGTTGGCAGGGCGGGTCAATTCGGGCTTCGTCGACCTGATCCATCGCTGCGCCGCTGGTCCGCACACGCTGATTCACGGTGACCTTCGCCTCGACAACTTGTTCTTCACTCCGGGGACCGACAGTCCGACGCTGATCGACTGGCAGCTTTCGTTGCGAAACCGGAGTGTGTACGACCTCGTATGGCTCGTTGCGACGTCTATGGAGCCGGAGGTGCAGAGTGAAAGCGTCGAGCGACTAATCCTCGGCTACCACGACGCATTGGCGCGGCACGGAATCGTGTGGCCGTTGAGTGAGCTTCGCACGGCGGCAGCAGAACAATCTGCATACTTACTATCCGGCCCACTGTCACTGATCGGTACGTTCGACTTCTCGAACGCAGGTGACGGAAGAGCCGCGGCATTGACGAAGAAATGGGTGCGGCGCGGCTTTCATGCTGCGCTCGCCTTCGGTGCTTCCGACGTGCTCTGACTCCTCCGACGTGCTCTG
>JANOWU010000295.1:0-2931 GCA_031418035.1 Acidimicrobiia bacterium | reverse complement strand
AGATTGGATACTTCTGGAAAATTGGGGTGAAGCTCGACGACGGGAACACCTACATCGTGGACGTGGCGCTTCGATGACGTAGTGGTACCGACCAAGCGGGCCGGTACCGCTCGTCGGTGTGGTCAACGAGGCTATGGACCTGCTCCATGGTCAGCACGTTCGGTCTTGTGCGCGGAATGTTGATCGTGTGCCCGACGGCAGGGTTCTCATGAATCGCCTTCGAGCGCATGGCTGTCTGCATCACGAGCGTCAGGATTGATATGGCGTGAGCATCCCACGCTGACGGACTGCGGCCTGCAGCGCGTCGATATCGAGTGTTTCTTAACCAGCATCTCGGGGATGACGCGTCGCAGTGTAGGCATATACACGCTGAAGGCGTTCGCGTCTGGTCTCGCGTGTATTGCCCGGACCAAGCGGCTGGGTCGGTTGGTTGCTTCGAGCCGGGTGCCTTTCCTGACGTACGAGAGCTTTCGGAGCATGATCACGAAGCGTGCGGTGTTCGAGCCTTGCTCGGTTGGGATGTGCCGATGGCTGCAGCGAGGGCTGCCGCGATGGCCACGTAGACGTAGCCGCGGTGGTGGGCAGCAAGCAGTGCCTCGCGCGTCGTCGGTGAACCGAGGACTGCAACGAGTATCGCAATGCCAAGGACGGAGCCGACCTGACGGCAGGTGTTGTTCACCGCTCCTCCCACAGAGAGTCGATCCGGGGGAAGACTCGACACGGCAGCTGCACTGTTGACGGGTATGAATGCGGCAATGCCAACGGCCGTGCATTCCGCAATAGCGACGAACAGCCACGGCCGCGGCGTGGCGTCGATCAGAAGCCGGAACGCCATAGCGCCGAGGGCGACCAGCGCTGGACCGAAGATCACAAATGGCCGGAACCCGAACCGTCCGGCGAGTTGCCCCGACTTTCGAGCAAGAAGGGCAACCGTGAGGGGCGCTAGGGCGCTGAGAAGTCCAGCGCGTAGGACGCTGTACCCCCAGACTTGACGCAGGAACAGGACGTTATTGAGTCCGGACGCGGCGAACCCGGCATAGAACGCGATGCCTGAGAAGTTGGCGATGATGAACCCACGGCTGCGGAACAGTCCTAGGTCGAGAATCGGGTTGGGGTGGCGTCGCTGGCGCCGCCAGAACAGCGGCGCTGCAATGGCGCTTAGGGCGAGTGATCCGAGTGTCTTCGGGCTTGTCCATCCCCAAACGTCGGAGCGTGAGATGCTCAGGGCGAGGGCAGCGAGCGACACGGTGATCATCGCTGCACCGGCGAGGTCGGGGAAGCGTCGATCGATGGTTCGTTCCGTCTCTCGAAGGATTCTCCAACCGAAGAACAACACTGCGCCGCACACGGGCGCGTTGACCCAGAACGCGGCGCGCCAATTCGTTGCGGTGATGAGAAGAGCGCCGATGCTCGGGCCACTGGCGACACCGAGCGCGCCGATCCCGCCGAACATCGCCACGACTCCGGTTCGCCTCTCAGCAGGGAACGCGGCGAGAAGTAGGCCGAGCGATGCCGGTGTCAAAAGTGCCCCGCCGATCCCTTGAACAACGCGGCCGGTCACCAGGACTCCCAGTCCGGGCGCTACGGCGCACACCACTGAGCCGATTCCAAACACGGCGACACCGATGAGAAAGAACCGCCGTCGCCCGAGTTGATCGGCGATCTTGCCGGACACGATGAGCAGTCCGGCGAAGCAGATGTTGTACGCAGTGACGATCCATGACGCGTTGGCGCGGGTGGCGCCGAAGTCACGGAGTATTTCCGGGAAGGCCCCGTTGACCACGGAGAGGTCGAGCGTGGTGATGTAGGCACCGAGGGCACAGAGCGCAAACGTCGGCCAGGGTGAAGGAAGACTGTTCGCCCGAGTGTTCGGACCGTTCTCCCTAACGGGCGGGGTACCGGCGAGCGACGTCATCGGTTGTTTGCCGGACGTTGGACGACGAGTCGTGAACGCGCGCCGGAGGACGAAGCGATGGGCTTCAGTGGCGCGAATGCGCCGAGGCCGGTTGGCGCCATGTTGTCGTAGACGGCTTCATGAACCGTGGGGGCCAGCCGACGTAGACGCACCAACGCATCGCCTAATGCTCCAGGTGCGTCTCGGGCGGCGGCGTACACGCCGAAGCCTCCGGCGTTAGAGATCGCGGCCGCCACCTCCACCCGATGTGCCAGTCCGAATCGGGTACCGAATGCCGAGGCGGTCGCACAATTCGTTCATCGATCCGATCCAATCATGTCGTCACGTTCACGGGTGCGTTCGAGTGCGTCGAGGGTCATACGTTCGGGTCTTGCGATTGACTTCACCGGTAGCCACGCTCAACGCGGCGAACAGGTCGGATACGCCGGTGCGCATGTAGTCGTGCGTGCGCCGCTCAGCGAGTCCGGGTCGCATGGGCAAGCTCGGCTGGGTGCGGTCGAGCGCTTGCATGCGGGTCTTCTCGTCCACGCCCGCCATCGTCTCACACCGGACTCTAGAGGTCGTCCCGATAGCCCGGCCCCGAGCAACACCACCACCGCCGCCATCCTTCTGGGTTCTGGGTGAAGTCCCGCCATCGCGAGTCTCGTGTTCCGCCAGGGCATCCGGGACTTGACGGTCCCACTCCGGTCGTGCCGGATGTCTACTCGCAAGGCGTGCACCGATGGGACCAGCCCAACCACGGACCTCAACACCAAGTGTCGCCGGTAACCGGAACCACTGTAAACCAGGAACCGGGACCGGACCCGTCACAAAGTGTCAACCACAAACCGGAATCACAATCCGTCACAGCGTAACACCAGATGTCGCGTGTCAACTCGCGTGTGTCAACTCGTGTGTCAAGTCGTGTGTCCGGGTCAAAATCGGGTCGCGCAGGACATGTGGCCGGAGGTAACACCCTTCGTGACCTGCCGAAATGCTTCAAAAACAACGTGGAGGGGGGAATCGAACCCGCTGCG
>JANOWU010000294.1:0-23050 GCA_031418035.1 Acidimicrobiia bacterium | reverse complement strand
TCGAGGCGTTCCAAAAGGTGCTGTTTGAGTTCTTGGGAGGCCACGCAATCCTGGCCGAAGATGTTGTCCGCGCGATGATCAGTAGGGCGGGCATCGAAGGCAATCGTGTGGAGCATGTCCTTCAGCGACTCAAAGCAGTCTGTTTCCTCGGAGTGGAAACAGCAAACGAAAGATTCGAGTTTCCAGAGTCTGAGCAAGACGGGGAGCGAGCGAGTGCCCTCGCCGAAAAGTTCAGCCGGACTTCTGGTAAGGAACGACGAGTGAGCGTCCACTCCGCCTACCGCGCCTATCTTGAGCTTTCGGACTAGAACCGGTGCTCTGCGGCCATGACGCACTCCTCTCGATCGTACGTGGCCTCCACCCGTTCAAGTGTTACTGCAAATCCCGGGCCGGCCTTCCGGGCGAGAATTTGGCGGAGAAAACACCCACTCTCGAGTACGCAGAGCCTGAGCTCGCGCCCGACGAAACGCCGAGGGCGTGTCGCCTCGTTCATTCTCGCAACGTGATCGAAGGGCCCAACGGAAACGAGGACTGAAACCGAACTCCTTGACCCATCGCCGACCGGTTACCGAATCCGAGGTGGGCGGAGGGACTCCATCAGCGCCGAGATGCCATCGAGGGCAACCTCTCTGGTGACTAGGTTTCCACGACACACCAACGTCGCCGATAGCAGTCCATCCCGAAGTCGGACCGTCTTGTATTCGACCGCTGTCGAGACGCCATCTACAGAGAATGATTTTCGTCCGATTCCCAGCGCAGGATTGTCACCGATCCATTCCGAGAGGAGAGTTGCAACCTGACGGGAGTTGAAATACTGGTGTGAAGCGCCGATGGGCGTCCACGTTTTCTTTCGGCAACCATCGCCAGTGATATCCAGATATATCCAGAATTGGTCGGCGAGTCGTTGTCTAAACATCTCCTTGCTTACCCCGAACCAAGTTTCGCCCCGAGCCGCGAAAAACACGAAGTCCATGTCCGTGAAAGACGCCGCGACCATTCGTAGACATCGGGTAGGGATCAGAAGTTCAACGGCGAATTTGTCACACCAGCGCTCGATCCGGGGGTCGTGCTTCTGCTTGTGGGCCTTGCCTTTTATCCCGTATTCACTTCGCAACACAAAGTGCCCCAACTCGTGGGCCTGAGTAAACCGCTTCCGCTCATTGGACTCACTGGACTTCAGGACAATGACAGATTTAGCGCCTTTCGACCGCAGGTACCCAGATCCGCTAAGGGTATTATCTTGAAAAACATTGATGTTGAGCGATCTGAGCAGACCCTCGAGATCGGTGCGGAGACCCGCTTCGCGCACTGTCGGAACGTACCGGTATTTTGCTAGCATTCTCCGCGCTTCGGCGCGTGGGCTAGGCAGGGATGGCTCGATATCCCGAGTTGAGTCAGACACGCGGCCCGTGGTCTTAACAAGCTTTGTGCCCGTAAGCCGCTCATAGTCTCGCCCGATTCGAGCACCTCCTCCGCGCGCAGCGATCTCGAACTCTTCCGACTCATCGTGGGAGAACCGACGGGCAGTCGAATTCCCGTCAGACCCAGCCGTTCGAATGGCTTCCCACAGCGAACCCTCCTGCTCTACAGATAACGAGGCGTATTCTGCCGGAGAAAGCAGTGCGCGTTCTATGCGCTCGACCGGCAGACCCGTCCGAAGGCTGATGTCAACTGCGGTCAAAGACTTCGACGTGGCTGCCCCACGAAATAGCTTCTGTTGACTGGTTGCATGAGCAGAAGGTTTGGGGGTTGCAGTAAGGGTCAACTGGGAAATTATTCGGCCCAAGTTGTTGCGAAGTTCATCTGTATGGGAGTAAGGGCAATCATGAATCGGGTACGGTCGACCTAGGACGGAGTCAGGCACCGGGTCGTCGCGCTTCCGCAACCAAACCGTAGGTATGCCTAGCGCATCAGCTTGTGCGATGTCGAGGCTTCGCCCGTCTGAAGAGCCTCCCCCCACACAAACGAGCAACGATGACCGCTGAATCGCTTCACTCTTTCGTCGATCGAATCTATTGTGCGTAATTTGGTCAATGAGGTCCGCATCGAACTCGACGCTCGGATCCTCAATCTCGAAACCCAGCGAAACAAGCTCGTTCTTGGCAAGCGACGCAATACCGTCCATGATTTCGGTACCCGTGTGCACTGGTTTCGAAACGAAGGCTACGAGTCCGTTTCGTATGGGAGGTGATTGGAAAATGGGCAAGGGTTCCGTGATTTGAAATCTCCTCACGCCAAACTCTCCTCTACTGCCGTGATAACGGCTAGATCTCGCACCGAGATAGTGATCGATTGGGTTCGGAAAATTCCCGAGTTCGGGAAGAGCGGCACACCTTCCTGAAAGGTAGCCCTGACAGAGCAGTAAGTGCGGCCCGCGCGGGTCCGGTCCTCCACGAACGCATCGATCAGTCGATGATCCATAAAACGCCGTGAGGTGGTACCGCACTTCTGAAATACCCGTTCGAGAACTGGGAGGAACGATCGCAACTCATCGAACAGTGCCGTTCCCGCTGCGAGATCTAGGCAATCTCGCAGATCGATCTCCGCCATGAGCACCGCCGGTTTGTCGCAGAGTTGCTTCGCCAGCGTCGCTGCCCACTCCGCTGCAGCTTCCCGGTTGTCCTGAAAGAAATAGACACCGGTACCAAGCCAACTGTGGTTCGAAGCCTGAAGTAGGAACCCGTTCGAAAGGATGCTCGCGGCTCTACCCCGAGAGGTCCCGTGGTAGGCGTAAACGACAGACACGTACCAAACTACACGCTTGTCATCCGCGATGCGAGATCTGGCACCAATTGCGCGTGCGAATTGCTGACAGACGGCCCAGGCCGAGTTATCCACAACCCTCGCAAATCTCTGACCTGCGGAAAATATCACCCAAACTGGTGTCGAAGGGGGGACTTGAACCCCCACGCCCTTTCGAGCGCCAGCCCCTCAAGCTGGTGCGTCTGCCTATTTCGCCACTTCGACGTGGTCCCGAAGGAGGCAATTACGTTACCGCATCGAGAACCCTCCCGGTGTGCGTTTCGCCAAGAATCGCCGGAGGCCGAGAAAAAGGCTGACTTATCACGAGTGGTCAACACAAGCCCCTGGATTTACCTAAGCTTCGCCTATGACGTCCACAACGAACCGCGACCACTTCAAGGTCGGGGCACGTTGAGCACAACAACGTGGATTGACGATGGGTCGCTCACGACCGTCGCTGCACGAAGCCCGTGGCAAATCGCACGCTCCCGCCTCGCAAGAGATCGCATCGGGATTGTGTCCGCGGTTTTCATTATTCTGCTCGGCCTCTTCGCACTCTTTGCGCCGCTGACCCAGAACCTGACGTCGCACGAACAGGGGAAGAAGAACTTCAAGTACGGCGTCGTGAACTCCCAGCCTGCGCATCCGTTCACGGGCTGTAAGAACGGCATTCTCAGTGTGGGCGACGAATCGTGCATGGTGTTTGGAGCGGCCAACACCCGGGGTAACGACATGTTGGTGGAACTTGCATTCGGTGCCCGTACGTCGCTCCAGGTCGGCGTCATATCGACTGTGCTCACGATGATCGTTGCTGTCCTGATAGGGCTAGTCGCTGGCTTCTTCGGTGGCCTCACCGACCTGTTGCTGTCGCGTCTCATGGACCTTGTTGCCGCGTTTCCGTACCTTCTCTTCGCCATCGCCATGTCGGTGGCCTTTGGCGCATCGATGACGACGGTTATCGCCGTGATTGTCTTCTTCTCCTGGTTCTACCCGGCGCGCATCTTCCGCTCCGACGTCCTTTCGTTACGCGAGCGCGAATACGTGTCGGCGGCCCGCATGCTTGGGGCCGGGAACTGGCGCATCATGCGCAAACACCTTTTGCCGCACCTGCTCGGACCGTTGATCGTCTATGCGTCGCTGACCATTGGAGCGGCGATCGGATTCGAAGCGGCCCTCTCGTTCTTGGGTTTTGGTCTCCCGCCCGACAAGCCTTCCTGGGGTCGAATGGTTTCCGACGCTGCCGTCGGCGGGAACTACCGCAACCATCCCCACCTCATGTTGTTCCCCGGATCACTCCTCTTTCTCACCGTGCTCGCGTTCAACCTTCTCGGTGATGCGCTTCGCGACACCTTCGATCCTCATACCAACGACTAACCACGTTCACAGTACGTACACCTAGTAACAGAACAAACACCACCACCGAAAGGACCAACATGAGAAAACGACTAGCGCTGCTCTCGCTCGCTGCCGTAACCGCACTTACTTTGACCGCGTGCTCGAGCTCCAACAGCGACGACACCGGAGCGACAACGGAAACCACTGCAGTTGCAGAGGCCACCGAAGCCACGGCCACAGAGGCTGCAGCGACTGAGGCTGTAGCAACCGAAGCGATGGCCTCCGAGGCCGCAGACACCGAAGCGGGAGCTGCTCCCGCGGCGGCTGGCGATGCTGTCAAGGGCGGACGCCTCAAGGTCGGTCTCGAAGAAGACTTCGACTACTGGGACGGTTCCTCCTACTACGGCGACCAATGGTCCTGGAACTGGACGATGTTCCGTCCTCTCCTGACATACGCCAGCACGACCGACGCCGTGAAGCAGAACGAGATGATGCCGGCAGTCGCCGAAAGCTTCGAGGCCTCTGCTGATCAAACGAAGTTCACGTTCAAGATTCGTCCGGGCCTCAAGTTCGGTGACGGCAGCCCGGTTACTGCGGCCGACGTCAAGGCAACGTATGAGTACATACTTGATCCTGCATCGGGCTTCTACGACGGTCCGCTCGGGTCTGGCTACTACAACGTTCTGGTCGGTTTCGACGCCTACACCAAGACCGAAACGAAGGGTGAAGACAAGGTTCCCGCCGCTGACCGAGCCAAGGAAATCTCGGGCATCAAGGTCATCGATGACTTGACCGTCGAGTTCTCCACCACCAAGCCGAACCCCGCGTTCGTGCGTGCAACGGCAATGGGCTGGGCATACATCCGAAAGGCTGGCGTCCCGCACCGACACCTCAAGCCCGAAGAGCTTGCGACGATCCAGGCCGTTGGACCCTACAAGTTCACGGAATACACCCCGAAGAAGTCGGTAAAGATCGACCGTGAGCCCATGTGGAAGGACAACATGGCAGCCGGTATGACCGAAGACAAGAACGAGAACAACCTCGACGGCTTCGACATCTCGATCGGTCTCCCGAGCGACGTGCAGTTGCAGGACGTCAAGAGCGGAAAGCTCGACATCTCCTACGACGCTCCGAAGGGCTCCGACATCGAGACGGTCGCCAACGATCCAGTGTTCGGGAAGCGCTTCTTCTCCGACGCTGACGCCGCTATCGATTACATGGTGTTCAAGCAGGACCGCGCACCGTTCAAGGACAACCTGAAACTCCGTCAAGCTGTTGCCACGGCCGTCGACCGCACCGCACTTGCGTCCATCCTCGGTGGACCAAAGGTTCGTGCGCCGTGGTCACAGACGCTGTCGGCCAACCTCATGGCCGGCGACACCAACCAGCCGTACCCGTTGGAGGGTGGCGACGCGGACGACGCGAAGGCTCTGGTGAAGGATTCCGGTGTCACCGACCCGGCGATCACGCTGGTTCACTTCAGCGACGAGCCCGCACCTGCGGCCGCTGCCTCGGTGAAGGAAGACCTCGAAGCCGTTGGTTTCAAGGTCACGCTCAAGTCGATCGCTCGTTCCGCGTTCTACGGCTTCCTGTCTGATCCCAAGTCGGACTACAACCTTGCCCTTCCGGGCTGGGGCCAGGACTATCCCGACGCCGTCACGTTCTTCGGCCCACTTATGGGTTGTAACTCGATCGGTGGCGGAACCAACTACGGACAGTTCTGCGACAAGGCATTCGATGCGAAGGTCGCCGCAGTCGACGCCCTCCCGAACGGCCCCGAGCGCGACAAGGGGTGGGCTGCTCTGGCCCAGGAGACGGCCAAGGACTACCTCCCCTACACCGCCGTCATGTTGCGTCTGCACCCGTCGTTCGTCGCTGAGCGATTCGGTGGACACGCGTGGACAACGGCTCGCCACCACGTATGGAGCAGCTACTACGTCACGGACGGAAAGTAATTCGTAGGTAGGCATAACTGTTTTGCGGGCCCGCATCGCTGCGGGCCCGCTTACAGCTACCTCCCCCGAATCAAACCCTTAGCCGAATGAACTCGTAGACGCAATGTTTCGATACCTTCTCCGCCGCATCATCTGGGGTGTTGCCGTACTCCTGGCACTGACCATGTCGGTGTTCTTGTTGTTCGGCCCGGTCCTGCAATGGAAGTCGAAGATCGAACCTGCGCGTCTCTACGCCGGAAACCATCCGACCGAAGAAACCGTCGCCCAAGTTACCTCGGTGCTGGGTCTCAACAGGCCGTGGTACATCCAGTATGGCCGCTACATGAAACGCATCGTCACCGGTCCGAGCGCCGACGACTGCCGGCGCCTCGCCCCCAGTGGCTCGAAGGCCGAGTGCCGCGAGAGCATCGGACGCCTCGGGCGAACCTTCCGCCAGCAACGCCCCGTCGACACGGTCATACGTGAAGCGATCCCTGCGACGCTGTCACTCACCCTTTTCGCGGCCGTCATTTGGTTAGCCATGTCGATACCCATCGGCATCCTTTCGGCACTGCGAAAACGCTCCTTCTTCGACCGCCTCACCACCATCTTCGTCCTCATCGGACAAGCACTACCGATCTATTACTTCGGTCTACTTGCGCTCTACTTCCTCGCGTACCTCCCCAGCTCCGACGAAGCCAAGCGGCGCTTTGGATTCAAGTTGGGTTTCGACCTCTTCCCCAACGGCGGCTATTCGACGATCGCCGAAGCTGGCCTGTGGAACTGGGCGTGGCACCTCCTCCTGCCGGCCTTCACGCTGGCGCTCCAGTTCGCGGCACTCTATGCGCGCATGATTCGTTCGAACATGCTCACCTCGATGAATGAGGACTACGTTCGAACCGCACGGGCCAAGGGCGCGAGCGAACGCCGCGTCGTTGTGCGTCACGCGCTTCGAAACGCCATGCTTCCGATCGTGACGATGTTCGGTCTCGACGTCGGAATTCTCATCGGCGGCGCCGTACTCACTGAAGGGACATTCGGTCTCAATGGGCTCGGCAAGGTCGCGGTCGACGGGGCCACGAGCCTCGACGTGCCTCTCGTTGCCGGCGTCGTGCTCTTCGCCGGTCTGGCCATCGTGATCGCGAACATCGTCGTGGACCTGCTCTATGCCGTGATCGATCCTCGAATCCGACTCTCGTAGTAAGCGCACATACTGATCATGGCTCTCCTCGAAGTTACTGACCTCAAAACCTCGTTCAATACCGTCGACGGCACCGTCGGCGCGGTCGACGGAATCTCGTTCGACGTCGAGTCCGGCAAAGTGCTCGGGATCGTCGGCGAATCTGGTTGCGGAAAATCCGTTACGAGTCTTTCGATCATGCGCCTGCTTTCCGACAAGGTCGCCACCACCACCGGAAACGTGCGTCTCGACGGGCGAGATCTCATGGATCTCGACAACAAGGAAATGCACAACATTCGTGGCCGCGAGATGGCCATGATCTTCCAAGACCCGATGACGTCGCTCAACCCCGTCTACAAGGTCGGTTGGCAGCTCGAAGAGGCAGTTCATCTCCACCACAACGTGAGCAACGAAGAAGCGCGTTCTCGTGCGCAGAAGATGCTCGAGGCAGTGGGCATTCCTGCGGCGAAGGACCGGTTGGAGAACTACCCGCATGAGATGTCGGGCGGCATGCGCCAACGCGTGATGATTGCCATGGCACTTATCAACGAGCCGAAGTTGCTCATCGCGGATGAACCGACAACGGCTCTCGATGTCACGACCCAGGCCCAGATCATCGACCTCATCCGCAAGCTTCGCAACGAGTTCGGATCGGCGATCATCATGATCACTCACGACCTCGGCGTCGTGGCCGAACTCTGCGACGAAGTCATTGTCATGTACGCCGGACGAGTCGTCGAGCGTGGCAGCGTGTTCGACATCTTCGAACGTCCTCAGCATCCCTACACGTGGGGATTGCTTGGCTCGCTTCCCGGTCGAAACGTTCATGCCGAACGCCTCTACTCCATCCCCGGCACGCCACCAAGCCTTTTGAACCCACCAGTGGGCTGTCGCTTTGCGCCGCGATGCGCCTATCGCATGGACATTTGCACCCAACCGCCCGGACCCATGCTCGAACAGGTCTTCGAAACAACGCAGTCGGCGGCCTGCTTTCTCACAACGGAGCAACGACGCGTCGAGTCCCACAAACTCGGATTGATCGCCGATCAATACTGGGACCAGCCTCCCGGCGCCGACGGCTCCCCCACCCCCGTCACCCCCGCCCCCGTCACCTCTTCGCCAGACGGATCGCCCTCATGAGCGACGACGCCATCCTTCGCCTTCGCAACGTCACCAAACACTTCCCGGTTCGACGCGGCGTCATCTTCAAAAAACAGATCGGTAGCGTCCAAGCCGTCGACGACGTGAGCTTCGACCTGATGCCCGGCGAGACCCTTGGCATCGTTGGTGAATCGGGTTGCGGGAAGTCCACGTTGGCGCGATGCATTGTGCGCCTCCTCGACACCACCGCAGGCACGATTGAGTTCATGGGCAAGGACATCACCAAGCTCAGCGGAAGCGCCTTGCGTGAGGTGCGTCGAGATCTCATGATGGTGTTTCAGGACCCGATGGCGTCGCTCAATCCCCGTATGCGGGTCGGCGAGATCATCGCCGAGCCGCTCGAGATCCACGGACAGGGAACAGCGGCCGAACAACGCAAACGCGTGCAGGAACTCCTCGAGACCGTGGGCCTCAACCCCGAGCATTACAACCGGTACCCACATGAGTTCTCGGGTGGTCAGCGTCAGCGTCTGGGGATCGCTCGTTCGCTCGCCCTGCGACCGAAAGTCATCGTGTGCGACGAACCAGTAAGCGCGCTTGACGTTTCCGTTCAGGCACAGATCCTCAATCTGCTCTCTGATCTTCAACGCGAACTCGGTCTGACGTACGTGTTCATTGCCCACGACCTCGACGTCGTCCGCCACATCAGCGACCGTGTGATGGTCATGTATCTCGGCCGCAGCGTCGAGACCGCTCCTTCAGAGTCACTGTACGATCACCCGCGCCATCCCTACACGGCGTCGCTGTTGTCGGCCGTGCCGATTGCCGATCCGCGTCGGGCTCGTTCGACGCACCGCATCGCATTGGAGGGTGACGTTCCGAGCCCGCTCAACCCACCGTCGGGGTGTCGATTCCATCCAAGATGTCCGCGGGCGCAACCGCGATGCTCCGAGGAACTCCCGCCGCTGACGTCGCAAGGCCCAGATCATGCGGCCGCCTGCTTCTACCCCGTAAGCCGTTGGCCCTTGGCGCAACCCTCCGATATCGCGATACCTGAGGAACCCGCCGCGGATTCACGGGTCTGACCGCATCACGCCGATGATGGGTTTGACTCGCGATGAGTGGCGTGCCGGGCTGCGGCGACTCGCCATTGCGCTCGTGGTACACGTCGTGGTGATCATGTCGCTCAGCGCGTGTTTGGCGGTGTTCGGCGACGCGTCGTGGGCTACTGCCTTTTCAGTAGCGACGGCACTTCCGGCGATCGTGTTGCTGCTCGGCGGGGCCGGCTCACACGTGCGGTCAAACGCAAAGGTCCGACTCAATGCTCGACGCCGCTCGCCGGAAGAGCTTCGCGCCGAGCGCCGCAGTAACGACGCGCTCTCCGCAGGCATGCTCGTGCTCGGAGTCGTGTTGTTCGCGGTGTCGGTGAGTCTTCGTTAACTTGCGCTCAGCGTCAGGCTCGAGCTCGTAGGTGGCGAGGCGGCGGCGCGCTTTGTGTGCGTATTCCGTCCAGCATCAGGATGATAAGTGCACCGAGCAAAGCTCCTGCGATGTTCATCACAAGGTCTTTCATCGTGTCGCCATAGAGCATTCCGCCTCGCCGCCATTCCACAATCTCGTTGAGGTTCCCCAGCATCGATACGAACCCCACGGCCATCATCAGCTTCTGCACGAGGTCGCGCTGCGACATCCAGCGAAGAAGCATCGGAGCGAACAACCCCACGGTGCAGAGTGCCCAACTGAAATGTTGTATCCGATTCCCGAACCCGACGTCGGACCCAACTTCGTTTCTGTACAGATAATATTTCGCCAAGGTGGCCCCGATCGGAAACAACACGACGCACGCTTGATGCCACCGCCGAACTCCGTCGGACATGGGGGGTGTACCTCGCCGATACAGGGCGGCCACGGACCCGAACCAGAACAGCAGCACGGCGATCCAGATCGGGTAGAGCTTCCACGCAGAACAGACCATGAGCGTCACCGCCACACATGACGCAACCACCGGGAAGGACAACACGCGTTTCATACCAACCACGGTACGAAACCGCTTCGGAGAACTCGCGACCGAGATACGGAGATCTTGCGGTGAAACTCCAACTCCAACTCCAACTCGAAGCACCTTCCACTCCAACTCGGGCACATTCGGCCCGAAACTGACCCAAAAACCGCCGGTTGGCCCGCGAGACCCCCCAAGTTGGCCCGCGGGACCCGCCAAGTTGGAGTTGGAGTTGGAGTTGGCCCGCGGAAGGGCCCACGTTGGCGCGAAGGGTCAGTGCTCGGGGAAGTGGCAGGCGACGGGATGGCCACGTCCCCGGTCGATGAGCGCCGGCTCCTCGGCCGCACACAGATCCGCCGCCTTCCAGCACCGAGTCCGGAAGCGACAGCCCGACGGCGGGTCCGCGGCCGACGGCAGGTCGCCGTGGAGCACGATGCGATCCTTCTTCCGCGCCCGCTCCGCTCTCGGGTCGGGCAGTGGCACGGCGCTGAGCAACGCCTTCGTATACGGATGCGACGTGCGCTCGAAGATCTGATCCTTCGTGCCCATCTCCACGATCTTGCCCAGGTACATGACGCCGATGCGGTCGGAGATGTGGGCAACCACAGACAGGTCGTGGGCAATGAAGACGTACGTGACGTTGAACTCCGACTGCAGGTCCTCGAGCAGGTTCACTATCTGCGCCTGGATGGAAACGTCAAGTGCACTTACGGGTTCATCGAGGAAGATGATCTTCGGACTCGTGGCGAGAGCGCGAGCGACGCCCACACGCTGACGCTGACCACCGGAGAATTCGTGGGGATAGCGCGTGCCGTGCTCGATCGCGAGGCCACACTTCAGGAGCAGCTCGTCGACGCGAACGTAGGCGTCGTCGCGACTCATTCCCTGCACCACCATCGGCTCGGCGATGATCTGCTTGACGGTCATCCGAGGATTCAACGACGCATACGGATCCTGGAACACGATTTGAAACTCTTTGCGAAGAAGTCGCAACTCCTCACGATCGACGCCCGTGATGTCCTTGCCGTCGAGAAACACCTGCCCGCTCGTCGGCTCCATCAGACGCAACACCACACGCGCCGTCGTCGACTTTCCGCAACCGGATTCGCCGACCAACCCAAACGTTTCGCCTCGGAACACCGAATAGCTCACATCGTCGACGGCCTTCACCTGGCCGACGGTTCGCTTCAAGAGCCCCCGCTGAATCGGGAAGTACTTGACCAGATTGCGAACCTCGAGAACTGGAGTCGAACCAAACTTCATGAGACCTTCCCCGTACGCGACACGGGAGCAAAGGCTTCGAAGCCCGTTTCCTGAACCCGCTTGCACCGAGCCTGATGACCCGCCCCGACCGAAACTAGTTCGGGCATCGACGCCGAACATGCCGAAATCGCAAAGGCACAACGGGGGGCAAAACGACAGCCCGGAGGCGGCTGAGACATCAGCGGCGGGGCACCCGGAATCGGTTCCAGGCGACGACCCTTAGCATCGTCGAGGCGCGGAATCGAGTTCAAAAGGCCCCACGTGTAGGGCATGCGGGGCCGGTAATAGAGCTCGTCCACCTCCGCTTGTTCAACAATCTGTCCGCCGTACATGACCAAGACGCGATCGGTCATTCCCGCAACGACGCCCAGGTCGTGAGTGATCAACATGATCGCCGCGCCCAGCTCCTGAGCCGACTTCTCGATGACCTCGAGCACCTGAGCCTGCACAGTGACGTCGAGCGCAGTGGTTGGTTCGTCGCAGATCAACAACTCCGGTTCACAGGCCAGTGCCATCGCGATCATCGCCCGCTGACGCATACCGCCAGAAAACTGGTGTGGGTAGTCGTCGACACGCTGCTCGGGTTTCGGGATACCGACGAGGGCCAGCATGTCGATCGCCTTCGAGCGGGCAGCCCTTTTCGACACGGGCTGATGCTCGACGATCATTTCCACGATCTGGTTGCCGATCGTGAAGACCGGGTTGAGTGCCGACATCGGATCTTGGAAGATCATCGCGATCTGTCCCCCACGAACCGACCGCAACTCGCGATCCGACATCAAGAGCAGATCACGGCCCTTCCACAAGACCTGACCCGACTCGATTCGACCGGGCGGAATCGGAATCAAGCCGAGAATGCTCATCGCCGTGATCGACTTCCCCGAACCGGACTCCCCTACAATGCCGAGAACTTCACCCTTTCGAATGTCGAAGCTCACACCGTCGACGGCCTTCACGACACCGCTGTCGGTGTGAAAGTACGTGCGCAGATCTTTGACGGAGAGAAGGACTTCGCCGGTGATGGCCATGTGGACCTCAGGTAGGGGCGGATCGGAAACGAGCGGACGCGGGCAGGCGCCGACCGTCGTTGATCTACTGCAGACGAACGCCGAGCGCCACGGCGGTGAACACGAACACGAGCGCAACGACAACCGTGATTCGGTTCAGGTTCCGCTCCACAACCGTCGATCCGGCGGCCGTCGAGTTCAGACCCCCGCCGAACATGTCGGACAGGCCGCCGCCTCGCCCACTGTGAAGAAGTACCAACAAGATGAGCAGAAAGGCGGAGAGGGCACACAGTGCAACAACGATGTAAGTGACGATCATGAGGATTCCTTGGACGAGGGGTCGACTACAGCGACCAATGCGGAGTACATGTTACTTACAAGCCCTTGAGTTTCGGATCCAGCGCGTCGCGGATACCCTCGCCGATGAACGTGAATGCCAAGACGGTCAGGGACAGAGCCGCCGCGGGAACCAGGAAAATGTGACGTTCACCGTTGGTAAAGATCGAGTCGCGCCCGTCGGCAACCATCAAACCCCACGCTGGCTCGTTCACGATCCCGACGCCCAGGAACGAGAAGATGGACTCCACCAAGATGGTCGTCCCGATGGAAAACGAGATACCGACGATCATCGGCTGAATCACGTTCGGCATGATGTGACGAAAGATGATCCGGCGGCTGGGAACCCCGGAGGCCTTGGCGGCCTCTACATAATCGGTGGCCATCGCCTGGAGCATGCCGGCTCGGAACTGCCGTGACGAAAGCCCCCACCCCGTGGCGATGATGGCCAGGATCACTGCAGTCATGGAGTTGCCGAATCGGGCCACGAAGAACGTGATGAACACGATGTACGGAAGCGCGCTCAGCACATCGACGATCCGCATGATGATCGTGTCGGTCCACTTCCCTCGCCATGCGGCAAGGGCTCCCAGCACGACACCGATCGTCGTCGACACGAACGTAACGACCAATGCCACCGTAAGAGAAACGCGAGCGCCATAGAGCAAGCGCGTCCACATGTCACGACCGATCTTGTCCAAACCCAACCAGTGCTTGGTTGAGAGGCCCTTGCCGACGTTGGGATCGAGGGCCGCGATGACGTCGAGATCGTCGGCCTCGTATTGCGTGAGCAGCGGCGCAAAGAGCGCGGCCAGGCCAATGAGGACGATGAACACCAACGCTGCGACCGCCAGCTTGTTCTTGAAGAAGCGCCGTCGAGCATCGCGCCACGGCGAGTCGCTCGGCGGCGCCATGGGTGCTGCGGGACTGCTGCCCGGGAAAGCTTTCATGTCGCCACCTACTGCAGTCTGATTCGTGGATCGAGCCAGGCGTAGGCGACGTCGATCAACAGGTACAGCAAACCTGCGAAGATCACGATCGGACCGACGAATCCCAGTACAAGTGGGCTGTCTTGCGCCTGTGCCGCTTTCGCCACCGTCGATCCAATCCCGTTGAGATTGAATACGTTCTCGGTCAGAACGGCGACGCCGAAGAACGCAATCAGATCCGCGCCGAGCACAGTCACCACCGGGATGAGTGCGTTGCGGAGCCCGTGTTTGAAGATGACCCGCGTCTTTGACAACCCTTTCGACGCAGCCGTGCGCATGTACTCGGCCCGAAGCACTTCGAGTAGGGACGTACGGGTAAGACGACTCAAGTATCCCGTTTGGACGAGGGCGATCGTCACAGCCGGAAGCAGCAAAGAACGCCAGGTCGCGCCAGTCGGAATGAAATGAAGCGCCCAGGTGCCGTCCCCGCCCCCGGCATCAAAGCCGCTGAAGTACAGACGCGTCCAGTCCGGCCAATTCCAGTAGTTCCGCCCCGGGAGCACACCGAAGAGAAACTGGAAAACAATTCCTGACACAAAAACGGGGACACCAGCCACGAAGACGGAAAGTACCCCCGAGAGTTTGTCGAACCATCCGTAGCGACGTACCGCCGCATACACGCCGGAGGGAATTCCGATGAGGAGCTGTATCAAGAAGCCCCAGAACGCCAGGCGCGAGCTTGTCTTCGCGGCATTCCCGAGCATCGTCGAGACCTTACGGTCGCTGACCTCGGAATTGCCCAGATCGCCCTTCGCGAACGCCTTCCAATACCTGGTGTATTGCACGTAGACCGGCTTGTCGAGGCCGTAACGTCGATCGAAGTTGTCTCGAACCGACTGCGACACGCTGCGCTCGGAGTTTCGCTCTTCGAGCGAACTTCCGGGAATGGCCACAAACATCAGGAACAGCAACGTCAGGCCCGCCCACAAAATGAGCAGAACCTGAAGCATGCGGCGAAGAATGAATGTACCCATAGGAGTCGACCGAAGTGGTGAGGGTCGGCCTCACGGCCGACCCTCACTATCCGAAGTTGTGTGCTCTCAGATCACTTCAGCGTGACGTCGGCGAAGTCAACGAAACCTGTGGCGGACTGTGGGTACCGATCGACCTTGCTGCTGACGACGTGGGACCAGCGACCCCAGATCAACGGAATCGAGACGGCCTGCTCCAGTGCGATCTTTTCCGCTTGCTGATACAGATCAGCCTGCTTCTTCAGATCAGAGGTCGAGCGGGCAGTGTTCACCAAGCCGTCGAACTGCGCGTTCGAGAACTTCGCCGCGTTGTCGGCCCCGATGGTTTCGGTGTGAAAGAGCGGATACATCCCGTTGTCGTAGCCCACGTAGTCGTACACCCAGCCCGACCGGAACAGCTGGTGATCGTTCTTGTTGGCAAGGTCCGAGAAGTAGCCGGTCGAGGGACGGGGGTCGAGATCGACATCGATACCGATCTTCGACAGGTTGTCTTTCACGATGTTGGCAACCAAGAGGTTTGCCGACACCGAGTTCACGCGAAGCGTGATCTTGGGGAGCGGCTTGCCCCACTCGGCGAGGAGCTTCTTTGCCTCGTCGACCTGAGCTTCGGGCTTGATCTTCCAGAGACCAGCCTTGTAGCCAGGGACGCCGGGGGGCGTGATGCCGGTAGCCGGAGACCGCGTGCCGTTGAAGACGAGCTGGTTGATCTGGTTGCGGTCAATGGCGAGAGAAATGGCCTGTCGGAGCTTTGCGTTCGCGAAACCACCAGCCTCTTTGTCGTTCCAGTTGATCCCGTAGTACTGAATGACCAGCTGCGGAGCGGTGTTGCCCTTCTCGCCGTACTTCGCCGCTGCTTCCTTGAACTTTCCGGCGGGGATAACCGCGTTGTCTCCAGTACCTGACTCGAAGAGGTTGTACGCCGGAATCGTGTCCTTGTTGATACGGAACTCAACCGAGTCCAGGAATGCCGAACGGCCGAGGTGGCCACCGAAGTAGTCGTCGTTGCGGACCAGCTTGATGAACTGATCGTGCTTCCACGGCTCGGCCATCTTGAACGGACCGTTGCCGACCATGATGCCCTGTTCCCAGTCCTTGCCAGCCGAGCAGTCTTTCTTGGTCAGCGGCGAAAACACGGTGTGCTGCGTCTCGGCGACGAATGATGAGTAGGCACTCTTCAGTTTTACCGTGAGCGTGAGGTTGGCGTCGTCGGCGACAACGCCGGAGAGAAGCTTGGTCTTGCCGTCATCGATGTCGCTCTTTCCGGCGATCGAATCGAGGTGGTATCCGACCTCGGAGGCAAGGTCGCGGCTCGCGGCCCGTTCCCATCCACACTTGAAGTTCGACGGCAACACTGCTTCGCCGTTGTGGAACTTCACGCCCTTCTTGATCTTGAACGTGACGGTCTTGCCGTCCGCCGAAACAGAGAAGGACTCAGCCACCGAAGGCTTGAGTTCGGCCGTTGCGTAGTCGATCTCCATCAGACCGTCGAACAGCTGACCAGCTACCTGGCTCCCATCAATGGTGTGGGCCAGACCTGGTTCGACGTGATCGGGGTCTCCAGCGGCGAGCTGAAGCGATACGAACGTGCCACCCTTCTTGCCACCGGCGGCTGCAGCCGACGCGGGTGCCGCCGTTGTAGCCGGCGCCGCGGTTGTGGGCGCAGCGGTCGTCGTTGCGGCCTTGGTGGTGACCTTTTTCTTCGTCGTCTTCTTTGCGGCGCCGGAGGCGGCCAACGGCGAAGCGACCATGAAGACCAGTCCAGCGACCGCCGTTGTGGCGATCAGCTTCTTTTGCATAGTGGTGAACCTTTCCTCGGGGAATACTCGTCGAGCGGTGAAACGAGGTGCCAAATGCTAGCAATATTTAGCGCCAGAACGGCGGATCCCTGGTTTGTCAAGTGAATTTCGGGTAAGGAGCGGGCTACAACCGTCTTACGACGCTCGATGCGCCTCCTGCGCCGCTTGCACGATCTTCGAAAACTCATCTGGATCCAGACTTGCGCCACCAACCAGCAGGCCGTCGACGTCGGGCTGGCTCAGCAACTCGACGGCGTTGTTCGCCTTCGCCGAACCGCCGTATTGGATCCGAACCCGCATGGCCGGTTCCGCTCCGAAGGTTTCGCCGATCTGGTTTCGGATGGCTGCGCACATCTGCTGAGCGTCGTCCGAGGTAGCCGTCACACCGGTACCGATCGCCCAAATCGGTTCGTACGCGATGACCAGCGAGCCCACGACCTCAGGTTTGATCCCATCGAGGCTCGCAACGATCTGCGCGCATACTAAGGACACCGCCTCGCCCGCTTCTCGCTGTTCAAGCGTTTCCCCACAGCACACGATCGGCGTCATGCCAGCGCCGAGAACCGCGCGCGCCTTCGCGTTGACGATGTCGTCGGATTCGCCGAACATCTGCCGACGCTCCGAATGACCGACAATGACGTATTTCACGTCGAGTTTGGCCAGCATCGCAGGACTCACCTCGCCGGTGAACGCCCCCTTCAACTCCTGGTGGCAATTCTGTGCGCCCAACAAGAGCAGTGCTTTCTTCTCGCCGGCAAGATAGGTCTGCACGGTGCGAAGATCGGTGAAGGGTGGATGGACGCTGACGTCGGCAAAGGCGAAATCGTCTTTGTGGAGACGAAAGTGCAACTTCTCGACCGTGTGTAGAGCTTCGAGATGATTGTGGTTCATCTTCCAGTTACCGCTGATGAGCAATGTGCGAAGGCCGGCCATTACACGACTCCCATTCGAGCGGCTGCTGTTCGTAAGGCGGCGAGTCCGGGAAGGTCGCCGTGCTCGATGTATTCCAAGGATGCGCCGCCGCCCGTGGAGACGTGGTCGACGTCGTCGTCGAGTCGAAACTTCGCCAGGGCCGCTGCGCTGTCGCCCCCGCCAACGATCGTGAACGCTTTCGTATCGGCCATCGCCTGCGCGACTGCACGGGTCCCACTTGCGAAGCGGTCATCCTCGAACACGCCCATCGGACCGTTCCAGAAGATCGTACGCGCCTCGAGCAAGATGTCGGCGAACTCGCCGGCAGAGCCCGGCCCGATGTCGAGACCCTTCCATCCGGCAGGCAGCGACCGGCCGCACTGACGAACCTCGCCCGAATGCTTCGCCGGGTCCGACCCGAAGGTTCCTTCGGGACTCAGTGCCGTGATGTCCGATGGCAACGTGATTTTGCCGTTGGCCTTCTCGAGCAACGCCTTGCACGTGTCGACCATGTCAGGCTCGAACAGCGACCCACCGATCGAGTGTCCCATCGCCGACAGGAACGTAAAGCACATACCGCCACCGACGATCAATCGATCGCACTTGTAGAGGAGTGCCTCGATCACGCGAAGTTTGTCACTGACTTTCGAACCGCCCAAGACCGCAACGAAAGGCTTACGAGGACCATCGAGAAGGCCTCCCAGCACCTCAACCTCTCGTGCGAGCAGGCGTCCAGCAGCACTGGGCAAAGTCATAGGTGGACCTACGATCGATGCGTGGGCCCGGTGCGCCGCACCGAACGCGTCGTCGACGTAGACGTCTTGTCCATCGATGAGCTCGGCGACGAAAGCTGGATCGTTCGCTTCTTCCCCCGCGTGGAACCGCAGGTTCTCCATGAGCGTTACACCGGGTGCGAGCTCACTCAATCGTGATCGCACCGCATCCATTGCGTACTTCGGATCGGGAGCGCCCTTTGGACGCCCCAGATGCGAGCACGCCGTGACCTGTGCCCCGTTGTCAGCCAGCCATTTCAAGGTTGGAAGCGCAGAGCGGATACGAAGGTCATCGTCGATCACGCCATCGGTCATCGGCACATTGAAATCGCAACGTACGAGCACACGCTTGCCGTTGACATCCGGCAGATCTTCTAATTCGGGAACTCCGAACTTCATCGGGTCTTTTTGCCCATGTGGCGGACGAGATCAACAAGACGGTTCGAGTAACCCCACTCGTTGTCGTACCAGCCGAACACCTTCACCAGGTTGCCGATGGTCTGCGTGAGCTGGCTGTCGAAGGTACAGCTGTACGGAGAACCAACGATGTCGGAGCTCACGATCTCGTCGGCGGTGTATTCGAGAATGCCCTTGAGCCGACCCTTCGACGCTGCCACCTTGAACGCCGCATTGATTGCCTCGACTGAGGCTTCCTTCTTGAGCACGCCGGTGAAATCCGTGATGGAACCGGTCGGAATCGGAACCCGCAACGACTGACCATCGAGCTTGCCCTTCATCGAAGACAGAACGAGGCTCGTTGCCCGAGCCGCTCCGGTGGACGAAGGGACGATGTTGATCGCTGCGGCACGTGCGCGTCGGAGGTCCTTGTGCGGTCCATCGACCAACGACTGATCGCCGGTGTACGCATGCACGGTCGTCATCAGACCCTTCTCGACGCCAAACGCATCATCGAGAACCTTGATCATCGGCACGAAGCAGTTTGTGGTGCAACTCGCGTTCGACACGACTGTGTGCTGCTTCGGGTCGTACGTGTCTTCGTTCACGCCGACCACAAACGTGGCGTCGGCCCCGGTAGCAGGTGCACTTACGATTACCTTCTTGGCACCCGCTTCGACGTGCATCGCGGCTTTGTCGCGATCCGTGAAGATGCCGGTCGACTCAACGACGATGTCGACGCCGAGATCAGCCCACCCGAGAAGCTTCGGGTCGCGTTCGGCGAGCACGAGGAATTCATCGCCGTCGACGCTGATCCCCTTCTTCGAGACCTTCACGTTTGCGTTCAGGCGACCCATCACGGAGTCGTACTTCAAGAGGTGGGCAAGCGTGTCGACGGTCGTAAGGTCGTTCACGGCAACGAAGTCGATGTCGTGCTTTCCGGTCTTCGCCTGCTGTTCGATCACCGCCCGCAGGAAGTTTCGTCCGATACGACCAAAGCCATTGATGCCGACACGCACTGCCATGAAAGGTTCCCCCTCGTTTTTTGCGAGCGACGGAGCCCGCACAGTTTCGAGTGTTCATTCTTGTCGACGAAGGACGACAGGCGGTGCACTCCGTCAAAGAACCGTTCGTTCACACTGTTGCAAGCGTCACACAGGGCTGCCGCAGCACCCCACAGTAGGAGCTACAGGAGGCGTTGTAACGCGTCGGCAAGCAGGCCCTCGTCGTGGAGGCGTTCATCGTGACGCAAGCTCAGAGGAAGCCCCAAAACCATCACGTCTTCGATCGATCCCCGCCGTAGCCCGCGGGGATCGGTGAGCACCGTATCGATCTTGACCCCGTGATCGTGCAAAGAACGCAGATGGTCGGCCACGTCGAATCCGGTGGTTTCGGGATGCTGCTCGGCAAGATTTGCGACATATACCCGTTGACCCTTGGCGGCCGCGAGCGCGTTTCGGATTCGCGGGACTGCAGTCACCGCAAGAACACTCGTGAACAGTGAGCCCGGACCGATACACAACAGGTCGGCGTCGGCGATCGCCTCGAGCGCCTCTGATGGCACCTGCGGGTCCTGCGGGATCACTTCCACCGAGACCAGACCCTTCGTCGCCCCGACACGCACCTCACCCTCGACCGTTCCAATCACCGAAATCGGCTTGTCGGTCGTACCACCGCGTCGCTCATAGGTCGCCTTCAACACAGCGGGCTCCACGGTCGCGGGGTACACCTTCCCGACCCCACCGAGCAGCAAAAGTGCCTGGTCGATCGCCGCGCCGAAACTCCCCAGCGTCTCGGTAAGACCCGCCAGAATGATGTTCCCAAGGGGATGCCCCTCGAGCTCCGACGCAGCGAAGCGGTGCTCGAAGGCGTCCGCCCATGGAGAACCCTCCTCGGCCAACGCAACCAAACACCGTCGCAAGTCCCCCGGCGCCGGGATGCCGAAGGCCCGTCGGAGTCGTCCGCTCGACCCGCCGTCATCAGCAACCGAGACGATGCCCGTGACCCGGCCAGCGAAGCGCCGGGCCGCACGCAAACTCGTCGAGAGCCCATAGCCGCCGCCGAGGGCGACGACATGGGGACGCGGCAAGGTTTCGTCCTGGTACGACATCGACGATTAGCGCTTTTCGATGTCTCGATGGTTCACGAGAGCGGGAAAGCCCAGCTTCGCGAGTCGGACGGCGAGCTCTTCGGCCATCGCAACGGATCGATGTTGACCGCCGGTACAGCCCACCGCAATCGAGAGGTAGGACTTCCCTTCCTTCACATACTCGGGAACGAGGAAGGCCAGCATCTGCTCAAGCTTCTCGATGAAGACGTTCGCCGCAGGTTGGGCGAACACGTAGTCGCGCACCGCCGGGTCGCGACCGGTTTGGCCCCGAAGTTCGTCGACCCAGTGAGGATTCGGGAGGAAGCGCAGGTCGAAGACCAGATCGACGTCGGCCGGAAGTCCGTGCTTGAAACCGAACGACACGACATTGACGCTCAGCTGCGATGCACCGGGGACGCTGAACTGATCAGTGATTCGGGCCTTCAACTCGTGGACGTTGAGGGGCCCGGTATCGATTACAAGATCCGCACGTGTACGAACGTTTTCCAAAACCTTACGTTCACGTTGGATTCCGTTCAGCAACCGATCGGAGTCGCCCGCCAGCGGATGGCGGCGACGCGTCCCTTCGTACCGGCGGACCAGCACCTCGTCGGGAGCGTCGAGGAACACGACCTTCACCTTCGCTCCGGCCGAACGAAGCTGCTCCAATGCGGCGTCGAACACACCAGGAGAACCCAGTTCATCGGCGGCGGTGCGTCCGACGACGAACGCAACACGCGTCGTCGTGGCGTTCGGGGCCGTGACCAACTCGGCGACCTTGCCGACCAACAGCAACGGCATGTTGTCGATGACGAACCATCCGATGTCGTCGAAGGCATTTGCGACCGTGGATCGCCCGGCGCCCGACATTCCAGTGATGATGACGAACTCAGCCACTCGTTCCTCCCTGATTGTCGACGTCGAACTTCGTGGCATGCAGCAGCAGGAGCCGAGGGATGGTCCCGGATTCGCCGTACTCTCCAGCCAGCTCAAGGAAACCCGGCGCGGGTGCCGGTTCTTGCATCTCGGTGAGAAGCAACCCATTTTGCGCCATCGCATTCACATAGCGAGACATCGGCCTATGGACGAAGGGAATGAAGACGTTCTTCTCGACTTCCTCAATTTCGTCGGCCTCGATCAGGTACGGACCGATCCGCCAATACTGTTCCTCGAGGATGGTGTCGTCGATCCATCCGCTCCCGGGCGTCTGCAGGAGTGGGTGGTTGAGGAAGAACACGAACCGTCCTCCCGGCTCGAGGACGCGAGCG
The DNA here is from genome assembly GCA_031418035.1 of Acidimicrobiia bacterium. Classification (GTDB taxonomy): domain Bacteria; phylum Actinomycetota; class Acidimicrobiia; order Acidimicrobiales; family JANYDT01; genus JANOYY01. The sequence goes on along the minus strand of JANOWU010000294.1, from coordinate 959 downwards.
ACCTCGGCGATGGCGCTGTCGACAGCGGCGATGTGCTCGAACACCAGACACGCAAGGACACAGTCGAAGGAGTTGTCCGCAAACGGCAATTGCGCGGCCTCGGATCGGAGATACGCTGCATCGCCGCCTTTGCGCGCCGCCACCTCGATCTGGGTCCACGTCGGGTCGATGCCAACCACGAGTTCTGCACCAAGGGAACAGGCTACGCGAGCGAGCTGTCCCTCACCCGTGCCGACGTCGAGAATTCGCTTCGCCCCCCGGAGTCGCTCCGCCGCCATCGGGATGATCTGCTCGACGTACTCCACGTCGGCGCCGTCGGTGAATCCCTCCTGCCACCACTGCGCATTGATCTCCCACAATTCCTCACGTTCGTTACGCACGCTTAGAGCCTCTCACTTGTTGACGCCCGCACGTACCCGCCCCCACCCTCGCCCGCTCCCTCGCTCGCCCACTCCCGCATGAACTTGCGCCCCTTTTCACTCCAACTCCAACTCCAACTCCAACTGGCGGGGTGGTTCACTCCAACTCACGGGGCGCCACACTCGGACTCGATGGCTTTCGGGATCTGGAATGGGATCCCGCATGGTGCACGAAACACGTCGGCCGTACGTTTGACTACGCGATTCAAACTCGTCTTTGGCGGCCACCCACAGAACGACACGGTCACGAGGTCGCTCATCCGACGCTGGTATTGCGGCACCTCGGGCGGTTCGATTTGACTCCATGACCGCACGAGACCGTATTGAACTTGCCGTCGAGCACGCGCTGCGCGACCAACTCGTCGAACTTGGCGACCTCGGAGTGGGCGGCGGCGCCAACGAAGGCGACCGTTTGATCCGACAGATTCTTAAACTGCGTAAGAACGAGCCTCCTACGGAGAGCTTTGCGGAAACGAGATGGATACAGCTGCTCCGCAAACACGGCTTGACCTGTTGGCGCCAGGTTCCTGTCGTGGACGG
>JANOWU010000293.1:0-6514 GCA_031418035.1 Acidimicrobiia bacterium | reverse complement strand
GTCGCCATGGGGTTGGAGAAGACCGGGCGGATCGTGACGGCTGCTGCCCTCCTGATTGCACTGGTCTTCGTGGCCTTTGCGACTTCGGGAATCAGCTTCATCAAGATGTTCGGACTCGGACTCGCCCTCGCCGTGCTGATCGATGCGTTCGTGATCCGAGCGACGCTTGTGCCTGCCTTCATGCGGTTGGCGGGCGAGGCGAACTGGTGGGCGCCCGCTCCGTTGCGTCGCGTCCAGCAGCGCATCGGCCTCAGCGAGCACGTCGATCTCGAGGAGTTCCCGGCTACCGATCATGACGCCGACGTCGATGCCCGCAGTGACGCCGACCGCGTGCTGCTCGGCTGATTAGATCGGCGTCGTACGAAGATGAGCTGCGTGGGTCCAGGGTCCTGTTGGGGTGAAGGCGCTACGGTGGTGGCGCATCACATCTCTTCAGGATCCCATCCATGCCCTCCGCAACCACGTCACCATCGACTCGGCGCCCAACGTCCTCCGGAACGTCCTCCCCGACGTCGTCGCAGCCCACAGGTTCTGAGGACAACGTGTCGAGTCCGTCGGCGGTTCCTCCCGTGAAGCGGATCCGGGCTCGCCGGGGCGAAGGTGATCGGCTTCGCGAGGAGATCTTGGATGCAGCCGAGCAACTTCTCGTGGAGAAGGCCGACGCCGACGCCGTGTCGATCCGCGCGATCAGCCAGATGGTGGGGGTCACGGCGCCGTCCATCTACCGTCATTTCGAGGACAAGGATGCGCTCGTGCTGGCCGTCTGCGAACGGGCCTATGACCGCTTCGGTGACTACATCGGGGAGGGTGCTGCCAAAGGCGAGGGCCCTCTGGGTCAGATCATGGGCCGAGCCGTCGCTTACGTGAACTTCGCGCTGGCCAATCCCGGGCAATACCGCGTGCTGTTCATGGCGCCGGGGACCCACAAGCACCCCCACATGCTCCACGAGTCCTCCTTCGACGTGGCGAAATCCGATATGAAAGGGCTCGTCGAACTCGTGGCATCGGTTGAACAAGCGATGGCCGATGGCCTGATCCGTCCGGTTGCCTCGTCGACCGAACTGTCCTTGATGTTGTGGTCGCAGGTGCACGGGATTGCGTCGCTGCGCATTGCGCACCCGGAAATGCCGTGGCCGCCCGCAGAAGAGACCGTGCAGCTGATGTTCGAGTGCCTCGCTGCAGGGATGTGCACGGTCGGCGCCCTGCCACGTTGATTCTTGGAGTGCAAGTCGCTCCCAGAGCGACAAACTGACCAAGAACGCGTCGGTCTACCATGCGTGCATGGACCAACTCGCCCTTCACCGCCGTGCCCAAGAAACATTTCAAGCGACGCTCGCGAACGTCGGACCCGACCAGTGGGATCTTCCGACGCCCTGTGCGGGGTGGACGGTTGCCGATCTCGTCGACCACATCATCGGCGGCAACACCTGGGTAGAGGGCCTCGCCGGTCGCGAGCCCGTTGCCGTTCCCCAAGATGACAAGGCAACGGCGCTCGTCGCGTCAGCCAACGGCGCCCATGACGTGTTCGCGGCCGCCGACGGGATGTCGCGGATGTTCGAGCTTCCGTTTGCGACGTTGCCCGGGGTCGCGTTCATTGGACTGCGAACGAACGACCTGTACACGCACGCCTGGGATCTCGCGAAAGCGACGGGGCAGTCGACAGACCTCGACCACGAACTGGCAATCGAAGGCCTGAAGGCGGTGAGTGCGCGCATCCAGCCGCAGATGCGCTCGGCCGGCGGCCCGTTCGGGCCGGAGCAACCGTGCCCCGACAACGCCACGCCTGCCGACAAACTCGCTGCCTTCCTCGGCCGGGTCGTCTGAACTCGCGGCGAAATCGCTCGGCGTGTCGTTAGGGCGTCGTCGGCTTGTTGGTGTGTGTCGTCGACTTGTCGATGTTCGAAAGCAGGCGATCGATTTGCTGGCGCAGCGTGCGTTCGGGCTGCGCTCCGACGACGGTGTCGACAACCCGTTTCTGATCGAGGAAGACCAGCATCGGCAATGCTGGTCGCCTGAAACCTTGATGCGACCTGCGGGCAGTCGTCGACGTTCACCTTGACCACCTTCAGGCGTGCGGAATACTCGATGGCGAGTCGTTCGAGGACGGGGGCAACGAGTCGGCACGGAGCGAAACAGGGCGCCCACAGATCAGCCCGCCGAACCTTCCGTGTGATTTTTCAACGTGAGTGTTGACGAAATGGGGGAGTGCGGCGTAGAGTTCCTTCGAACGCGATCCCAAGAACACGTGGAGCTGATGTATGTCCTACCAACCGCTTTCGTTCTCCGAGATGATTCCCACGGCGGAGCATCACATGGACCTCCGACGAAGCGTCGCGAAGCTGGTCGGCGGCTTCGGGCGGAAGTACTACCAGGACAAGGTCAAGCGCGGCGAGAAGGTCACCGAGCTGTGGCAGGCGTTAGGGGAGAGTGGATTCCTAGGCGCGCATATCACTGAGAAGTGGGGCGGCGGTGGTGGCGGCATTACCGACTACTACATCGTCGTTGAAGAAACGGCGGCCCAGGGCTGTCCCCTGTTCACGATGGTTCTCCAGTCGATATGTTCACCTATCATTGAAGCATTCGGCACGACCGAACTCCAGGAGCGGTGGCTGCCCGGCCTCGCCAACGGGACCGTGCGGATGTCGTTCGCGATCACCGAGCCCGACGCCGGCACGAACACGCACAAGATTACGACGACGGCCACACCCACGGCCGATGGTTGGGAACTCACTGGAGCGAAATACTGGACCTCGGCGGTCGACGAAGCTCACGCGATTCTTGTCGTTGCGCGCGGTCCGGTGCCCGGACCCGACGGGCGCCATCCGCTTTCGCTTTTCATCGTTGCGCCTGACGCGCCAGGTATCTCGATGCAGCCGATCGAGACCATCGTGCAGTCTCCCGACAAGCAGTTCATGTTGTTCTTCGACAAGGTGCAACTCGGCCCAGATGCGTTGGTCGGCGGTGAGGGTAACGGCCTGCGCCAGGTTTTCGTCGGTCTCAACACCGAACGCATCGCCGTCGCAGCTATGAACAACGGGGTCTCGTGTTTCGCGATCGACCGGGCGGTCGAATACGCCAACGCACGCACCGTCTGGAAGGTCCCGATCGGCACCTATCAGGGCATTGCCCACCCCCTCGCCGAAGCGACGATCAACGTGCAGGCGGCGCGTCTCATCGCCATGCGTGCGGCGGAGATGTTCGACCAGGGACTCGATGCTGCCGAAGCCGCCAACATGGCCAAGTTCGCCGCCGCCGACACGTCGTTGCGGGCGCTGGATCAGGCGATCCAGATCCACGGCGGAAACGGGTTTGCGCTCGAATACGGGTTGGCCGACCTGTGGTTCATCGCCCGAGTGCACAAGACGGCGCCGCTGAGCCGGGAGATGGTGCTCAACCACGTGGCCCAGCACACCCTCGGTCTCCCCAAGAGCTACTAGGCGTTCCTCGCCGGTGCTACCTGTACGGTCCGCCAGCTACTAGTTTCATCACCTTGGCAACGAAGAACACTCCTCAGAAGACGTCCGTTGAGAAGGCGTCGACGAAACCTCTGGCAAAGGTGTCGGTGTCGACCAAGGTCTCGGCGTCGGCCAAGGTGTCGGCCAAGTCCGCGTCAAAGACCTCGCAGATGGGGTCGGGGGCGGCGCCTGCAAAAGCCCCTCCGAAGACGGCGCCGACCAGCGACATCGGCCGACGTCGAGGAAAGGCCCTCGACAAGGGTTCGGCGAGCTACCGCGAAAAGCGGAGCGAGATCGCGAAAGCCGCAGCGTTGGTCTTCAACAAGCACGGGTTCAACGCAACGAGTCTGAGTGCCGTCGCCGATGAACTCGGCATGGACCGTGCGACCCTGTACTACTACATCTCGAACAAACAGGAATTGTTCGACGAGGTCGTACGCGAGGCGTCGGAGTTGAACATCGCCGCCGCCGAGGCAGCGCGTGATGCCGAGGGTGAACCACTCGACCGGCTCCGTGTCGTGATCACCGAGCTGATGAGCTCCTATGCCGCCAACTACCCGTTGCTCTATGTGTACTTACGAGAGAACCTGTCCGCTGTTGATCCCGATCGCACCGAGTGGTCGAGGTACATGCGCGGCCTGAGTCATCGTTTCGAAGACGCCGTCATCGCCATCGTTCAGGAGGGTATCGACAACGGGTCGATCCGTCCGCTGGCGTCGGCAAGGGTGTTGGCATTCGGCGTGTTGGGCATGGTTGGCTGGACGAACCGATGGTTCGTACCCGACCGGTCTCCCGACAGCGCCGAGACGATCGGCAATGCGTTCGCAGAAATGGTCGTGCGAGGCCTCGCCAACTGAGTACCGAGGGAGACGAACATGGCAACCAAGAAGGTGAAGGATTCGACCGGTCCGACTCGTGAGGCGATCATGGCGCAGCTCCGGGACTTTGCACTGTCGCTGCCGGGAGCGTTCGAAGATTTCCCGTGGGACGAACCTGTCGCGAAGGTCAACAAGAAGATCTTCGTGTTTCTCGGTTCGAGTCCTGGTGAGCGGCGAGTCTCCTTCGGCGTGAAGTTGCCGGAGTCCGTCGACGAAGCATTGACGTTTCCCGACTCGGCCCGAATGGGGTACGGACTCGGCAAGCACAATTGGGTTGGGGTGTACTTCCCGGCAGCGAGCTGCCCTGTCGATCTGTGTCTCGAATGGATCGAGGAGTCCTATCGGGCGATCGCACCGAAGACGTTGGTCAAACAGCTCGACGCCGATCTACGCCTCGCGCCACCGATTTCGTTGTAGACGAAACGTGGTGCGCACGTAGCCGCGATCCACGAGTTCGCCCGGGACGGCGTCGGTCATTGACCATTCGCGATGGAGGGCGGGAAGTCGGTGAAACGGGGTTTGGGGCTGAGCATGGTGTTCGCGATGAAACGGCATGTTCCACGCGAAGAAGCGCATGGCCGGATTGGTCAGGGTGGTTCGCGTACCGGCAACAATTCCACGGTCGACCGGACAGCCCGTGTGCTCCAGGAGGAGATACGCGCGTAGAAATGGCTGACCGATCAGGGCAGGCACGATCCAGAGCTGCACGACGAGCCACGACTGCGTGAGCACCGACAAGGCAGCGATCGTGGCGTAGATCGTCAGCATCACGCGAGCCTGACGAATCACCTTTCGTTCGTGTCCGGGTGGCATCCACCGCGCTGATGCGTTGCCCCGCGCCAGGTTCCATATGATCTGCGCCATCGCCTTCCAATAGAGCAAGCCGGACATGTGGAGGACGATCCCCATCCGAGACGGTGGCTTCCACCCGTCGAGTTCGGGATCGTCGCCCGAGTCCTGCGTGAATCGGTGATGCGCCGCGTGAAAGAGGCGGAACCACCGACTGGGGAGCAGTAGGAACATGCCGATGCTGGCGGCGACGAGGTCGTTGGCTCGACGCGACCGAAATGCCGTCCGATGAATGCATTCGTGCTCAGCGCAGAAGAGGAACGTCAACACAAAGCCATGCACGACGATCAGGGGGAAGGCCCAGGCGCTCGACCGAAACTGCCACAGCGCCGTGCCCGTCATAAGGACAATGGCACCGTGGGCGGCGAGCTGCAGCAACCCGCGGATGTCGGACCGGGCGTCGACTCGAGGACTCGACGAAGCGCTGGCCATAGATCCGAGCCTACCGGTGCGCCTCCGGATTGCAGCGGGGGTGCGGCACTCGACAGGTCGGCTCAGAACCTACGATGGGTCGGTGCGATATCCCACCGAACTTGCCGATTCGGCCACCCTGCTCACCAGTTCGATCGACCTCGGCCCGCGCGGGAACGAAGCCGTGAAGATGCTGACCGGGCATGGGCTCCGAACGTCCGTTGGACTCGACCTCGACACCATAAAGCTGCTGCTGGCCGTCACCGGTGAGGAGCACATCGTCGAGTACTGCCCGACGGATCAACGACGCTTCGCCGACGTCGACGCATGCCGAGCCTGGGTGTCCAAGCACCGTTCGTTCGTCGCGATCACCGATGCGACGAGCTCGGCGCTGCTGGCCTACGGGTGGTCCGGGCCGGACACGAACAAGCATGTTCCCGGTGCCGACATCACGACCGCGTACCGCGTGTCGAGGGCCGGTCAGGCAATGACGAAACACATTCGCGAGAGTGGCGACGCCAGTTTTCGTCTCGGAATTCAACTTGGCGAGCTGGTCATCGCAACAGCCACGAACATGTACGGCGGGGCGTCGGATCAGGTCTCACTGGAAACGTGGGCGTCCAACAGTGCGGCGCGCCACCTCTATGGGCTCCTCGGATTCGAGCAACTGGATTCCGCTCCCAATGAACCGGCGACGCGTCCAACGCTTGCCCCAACGCGGGTGGTCGACGATGAGCGTTGCTTCTACGTGTTGCGCAACTACTCGTAGGTGTACCCGCGTAGACGTTGGGGTCTTCACTCAACGGCGAGTTGCAGACATCCCAGGGGCGGTAGTTGTCAAGCTGTTTGTTTTTCGCGGTGGGCCCAGGCTGTTTGTTCGTTGTATTCGGTTTGGTGTTTGATGCAGCCGTGGAGGATGCC
>JANOWU010000292.1:0-2207 GCA_031418035.1 Acidimicrobiia bacterium | reverse complement strand
CCGTTGCCGACGGAGCGCCACGTCTACACCGTCGTTCGTGGACCGCACAAGGACAAAGACAGCCGTGAGCACTTCCAGATGAAGGTGCACAAGCGTCTGCTCGACATTCTCGAACCGTCCCCGAAGACCGTCGATTCGCTGCAGCGTCTCGAACTCCCGGCCGGCGTCGACATCGAGATCAAGATCCAAACCGCCTAGTTTCTTCGCGGTTCAAGAATTCGGGAGTGGGCTCGCTGCGGCGGGTCCACTCCTTTTTGTTGGGCCATCCGGTCAGTTCGTCGCTCCCCGAGCGACCACGTGACCAAGAACTCGCCAAAGTTCGCGAAGTGCGTGCGAAAGCGTGTTCTGACCCCCTCCTGACATCTGCTACCTTCTTCAGGCCCCGGGAAACCGGGACACCAAAGTCTGCGTCCTTCGGAGCCCGGAAGTTTCGGGGACCCGAAGGCAAAACCCAAACGTGCGCTCCGTACGGCGATGAATTTCTAGCCGTTCGGAGCGTCTGCGTGTGAGGGAATCCTCCCACTCGCACTTCACACACGCACAGCACACACGCATAGCGATTGCTCCTACGAGATCACGAGAACTCGAGAACAACATGGCCAGAAAATCGATAGTCGGCGAGAAGCTCGGCATGACGCAGCTCTGGGATGACCAGAACAACGTCGTCCCGGTTACCGTCGTCAAGGTTTCGCCGGCCCGGGTCGTACAGGTGAAGACCCCCGAACGCGACGGTTACGCCGCGATTCAGATCACCTTCGGCCAGGTCAAAGCGAACCGCGTAAACAAGCCCGAGTCGGGGCACTTTGCGAAGGCCGGGGTCACACCCGGAAAAGAACTGCTGGAGTTCCGCGTCGACGACGCTGGCGCCTGGACGGTCGGACAAGAGATCGGCGCCGACATCTTGGTCGCCGGCGAACTTGTCGACGTGTCCGCCGTTTCACGCGGCAAGGGCTTCGCCGGCGTCATGAAGCGTCACAACTTCAGTGGTCTGCCTGCATCGCACGGTTCGCACCGTACCCACCGGACCCCCGGCTCGATCGGCGCATGCGCCACGCCGGGTCGTGTGTTCAAGGGCCTCAAGATGGCCGGACGCATGGGTGGAGATCAGGTCACGACGCAGAACCTCGTGGTCGTGAAGTCCGACCCGGAACAGCAGGTCATCCTGGTCCGAGGCGCCGTTCCCGGACCCAAGGGCGGCACGGTCATCATCAGCGCTGCAGCGAAAGGTGGCAAGTGATGCCGTCCGTCGTCATTCGTACGCTCGCCGGAGCCTCGACCGGAACGCTGGAACTTGATCCGCACTGGTTCGGCATCGATCCGAACATGCCGGTCATGCACCAGGTCGTCGTCGCTCAGCTGGCTGCTCGTCGAGCAGGAACGCAGAGCACCAAGACCCGTTCCGAGGTCGCTCGTACCTCGAAGAAGAGCCGTCGGCAAAAGGGTGGCGGTACGTCACGTCAGGGTTCCATGCGTGCCCCACAGTGGATCGGCGGTGGCGTGTCTCACGCACCGAAGCCCCGGAGCTATGCGCAGAAGACCCCGAAAAAAATGATCAATCTGGCATTGCGCTCCGCACTGTCTGACCGTGCGACCGACGAAAAGGTGGTTGTTCTCAACGCCTGGAGCTTCGCCGGACCCAAGACCAAGGATGCCATCAAGGCGCTCGAGGTGCTTGGTCTCGAAGGTCGTGTGCTGGTCGTGCTCGATGCCTCCAACGAGGCCGACATCACCGCCGCTCGCAGCTTCGGCAACGTACCCCAGGTGCAGCTCATCGAAGCCGCCGAGCTCAATGCGTACGACGTGTTGTGCAACGACGTCATCGTGTTCACCACGGCCACCGTGCCCGGAGCGAAGGGAGAGGGCCAGTGAAAGATCCACGCGACATCATCGTGCGGCCAGTCGTCAGCGAAAAGAGCTACGGCCTGATCGACAACGGCGTGTACACCTTCGTGGTGGCGCCCGGCGCAAACAAGATCGAGATCCGCCACGCTGTGGAATCGATCTTCAATGTGAAAGTCAAGAGCGTCAACACGCTCAACCGTTCTGGCAAGACCGTCCGGAATCGACGCAATGGAATCACTGCGTCGAAGACGGATCAGAAGCGAGCCATCGTCACCCTCAAGGGCGACGATCGAATCCCGTTGTTTGAGGCCTGATCATGGGTATCCGTAAGCGCAAACCAACCAGCGCCGGTCGTCGCTTCCAGT
>JANOWU010000291.1:0-12691 GCA_031418035.1 Acidimicrobiia bacterium | reverse complement strand
ATCGCCGCCATCGCCGCGTTGAGTCGCCCCTGTATGGCGAGGCCGGTGAACGGATCAAACGATCCCGACACACGAAACATCCCACTATGACGATCCGTCCACGAACGCAACCGCGTCGCACGACGCTGACGATCCAAACGCCCGACCCCGTCATCACCCTCCAACCGTTTCGTTTCCGCAGCGAGACGTTGCGCCAAATCTTGTGGTGTCAACCCCGACGCAACAACATCACCAACCATGCCCGACACCGCGGCCGCTAAACCGTCACGCACCCCCACAGGTGCCGCTTTCAATGCTTTCGTGACCGTGTCGATATGTTCACCATCAACATCACCCGCATCAAACGCGTCGCCCAACACCGGGACCAACCCGGCAGTCTCTACACGACCCCGGACCCGGTCACCATGGCGTCCTTCACGCTGCGCCGCAGCAGCAACATCACGTTCCGCGAGTGGAGTCAACTCCGCCAACCGGCGCGCTAACGCAACCTCACTCGCGTCGACTCGGCCTCGGACCCGACGTAACGCTTCCAACCCGCGAAGAATCTCGGCCCGCTCAGCCATGTGAATCAGTACACGTGGCACACCCGCTACAAGCGAGACCGGATCCAAAACCTCCATGCCTCAATCATGACCAGCGGGTGTGACAGTCTTCCGGGCCCCGCCAAAAAAAGGAAGAAGAATATTCTTCGGACCGCTTCTGGACCCGGCCACGGACATCGCACACCGTCGATGGTGCGCGTCGGCCACGGGTGGGTCAGGCCGACTGGTTGCGGATTCCTATTTATACTTATGATTCCCTTGTCGATGGCCACGTCACGGCGAGGTGTCGTTCGTGTCGAACCCAGGTGCTCGGGACGAGTCAGGTCACACCCGCAGACACCATCCTTCTGGGCTCCACACGCGAACCACTTGCCGAGCTCCACGCGATTTTCGACGAGGCCCACTCCACCGGTTCGGTCTCACCAAGGTGTTCGAGGATATCGAGCGCCAAACGAGGCGATGACGACCCGGAAATGGATTCCGCGCGACGATTACCGATTCGCCACCGGCGGGAGTAGGTTTATCGCTGGAAGCGAACACTAAACCGCTCGTTTCTTTTCCGAAGATAAGCCCCATCGGTGGCGTCGATATGGCGCCGGAGGATCCCCATGGCAAACGTTTCAACAACAACTGGCGCGCCGAGGCTGCGGAAGACACCGTTCCTCGTGGAGTTGTACCGGTCCGCGGTCGGGAAGAAATACGCGATGGCGCTCACCGGCGTGTTCCTGATCCTCTTCTCCCTCGGTCACATGATCGGGAACCTGAAGATGTATCTCGGGGCCATGCCGTCGACGAGCGAGTACGCCTATCACATCGATGAGTACGGCGAGTTCCTGCGCAAGATCGGCGAGCCGATCCTGCCCCACACGGTGTTTCTGTGGATCACCCGGATTATTCTCATCGGCGCCTTCGCCCTCCACATGCACGCGGCGTTCAGTCTCACCATCATGAACAAGAAGGCGCGCACGGTGAACTACGCCTCGAAGCGTGACTACATCGCCGCCAACTACGCCGGTCGCACGATGCGTGTCAGCGGGATGATCGTGTTCCTCTACCTGATCTTCCACCTCGCGGATCTCACCTGGGGTGCGAGCCCGGCAGCGTCGGACTCCTGGAGTCGGGGCGAGGTGTACGCCAACATCGATCACAGCCTCAGTCGACCGGTGGTCGCGATCATCTACATCGTCGCCAACCTGGCCCTCGGCACACACCTCTTCCACGGCGCATGGAGTTTCTTCCAGAGCCTCGGTCTAAACAATCCGAGGTTCAACAAACTCAAACGAGGATTTGCGATGGGCATCGCTGGCGTCATCGTGGCCGGCAACCTCAGTTTCCCCATCGCCGTTCTCGCTGGCATTGTAAAGATCTGACGAAGGACCACTCGAGATGAGCACGAAAACCTACGACCTCAACGCAAAGTCTCCCGCTGGCCCGATCAGCGAGAAGTGGGACAACCACAAGTTCAACGTCAAACTCGTGAACCCCGCGAACAAGCGCAAGTTCGACATCATCGTCGTCGGAAGCGGACTAGCTGGAGCTTCCGCAGCGGCAACCCTCGGTGGGCTCGGGTACAACGTAAAAATCTTTACGTTCCACGATTCGCCTCGCCGAGCCCACTCCATTGCTGCCCAGGGCGGTATCAACGCCGCGAAGAACTACCACGGTGATGGCGACTCCGTGCATCGCCTGTTCTACGACACCCTCAAGGGCGGCGACTTCCGAGCTCGTGAATCAAACGTTCACCGCCTGGCGCAAGTATCGGTCGACATCATCGACCAGTGCGTTGCCCAGGGTGTGCCGTTCGCTCGTGAGTACGGCGGCCTGCTCGACAACCGTTCCTTCGGTGGAGCTCAGGTCAGCCGAACGTTCTACGCAAAGGGCCAGACGGGTCAGCAGCTCTTGCTCGGGGCGTACTCAGCTCTCGCACAGCAGATTCATCTGGGAACGGTGAAGCTCTACAACCGTACGGAGATGGTCGACGTCGTAACGGTCGACGGTAAAGCCGCCGGCATCGTTGCACGCGACTTGCGAACCGGTGAAGTAAGCGCGCATAGTGCTCACGCCGTGGTGTTGGCGACGGGTGGCTACGGGAACATCTTCTTCCTATCGACCAACGCCATGCAGTGCAACGTCACTGCGGCGTGGCGCGCGCACCGTCAAGGGGCGCTCTTCGCAAACCCGTGCTTCACACAGATCCACCCGACCTGCATTCCCCAAAATGACGAGTTCCAGTCCAAACTCACCCTCATGTCGGAGTCGTTGCGCAACGATGGGCGGATCTGGGTGCCGAAGGCCGTCGGTGATGACCGAGCCCCTCAGAACATTCCCGAAGAGGAGCGCGACTATTACCTCGAGCGGATGTATCCCAGCTTCGGCAACCTTGCGCCACGCGACATCGCCTCGCGTGCTGCCAAGCGCCAAGTGGATTCCGGACGCGGCGTCGGCCCCCTCAAGAACGGCGTCTACCTCGACTTCGGCGACTCGCTGCGTCGTCTTGGGCCGGAGAAGGTGACTGAGCGATACGACAACCTCATGGAGATGTACGAGCGCATCACCGGCGAGTCTCCGTACGACACGCCGATGCGTATCTACCCGGCGTCGCACTACACGATGGGCGGTCTGTGGGTCGACTACAACCTGATGACGACAATCCCGGGCTTGTACGCCGCCGGTGAAGCAAACTTCTCCGATCACGGTGCGAACCGTTTGGGGGCGTCGGCGCTCATGCAGGGACTCGCCGACGGGTACTTCGTTCTCCCGTACACGATCAGCGACTACCTGGCGCCGCAACTGAATTCGAAGCCAATCCCCACCACCCACGACGCGTTCACGACTGCCGTCGCCACCGCAAAGGGTCGTTTCTCGCAATACCTTGCGGTGAAGGGGCGAAAGTCCGTCGATCACTTCCACCGCGAGCTGGGCCACATCATGTGGGATTACTGCGGCATGGAGCGCAACAAGACCGGTTTGGAGAAAGCTCTCTCGGAGATTCCGGCCCTCCACGAGGAGTTCAAGACCGACCTTCGCGTCCTGGGCGACGACACCTCCTTGAACCAATCCTTGGAACGGGCGGGGCGGGTCGACGACTTCTTCGGTCTCGGCCTTTTGATGTGCCAAGACGCGCTTGATCGTGAGGAGAGCTGCGGTGGCCATTTCCGAACGGAGCACCAGTACGAAGACGGCGAAGCCAAACGCGACGACGAAAACTTTGCCCATGTTTCAGCCTGGGAGTTCAACGGCGAAATGGCGATGGGAACCAAACACAAAGAGGAACTCACCTTCGAGTTCGTCAAGCCAGCAGTCAGGAGTTACAAGTGAACGCGCCACACGGTGAATCCATGACGATCACGCTTCGGGTGTGGCGTCAGGACGGTCCTACGGTTCAGGGTCAATTCGAAGACTATGTCGTCGAAGGAATCCTGCCGGATATGAGCTTCCTCGAAATGCTCGATGTCCTCAACGAGCGCTTGAACAACGAGGGCAAGCTGCCCATCACCTTCGACCACGACTGCCGCGAAGGAATTTGCGGAACGTGTTCGCTGATGATCGACGGACAATCGCACGGACCCCAGAAGGGCACCGCCACCTGTCAACTCCACATGCGTCAGTACCGAAGTGGGGCCACGATCACCATTGAACCGTGGCGGGCCACGGCCTTCCCCGTGATCCGAGACCTGATGGTCGATCGTTCGTCGTTCGATCGGATCATCGAGGCGGGCGGTTACATCACCGTTGCCTCGGGTGGCGCTCCGGACGGGAACCTCATTCCGATCCCCAAGCCCGTGGCCGACGCGGCGATGGATGCCGCGGCATGTATCGGCTGTGGCGCCTGCGTGGCCGCGTGCCCGAACGGCGCAGCAAACCTCTTCACGAGCGCCAAGTTGGCGCACATGAACCTCCTTCCCCAGGGTCAGGCGGAGCGGTACAAGCGCACCGAGGCCATGGTCGAAACGATGGAGCAGTACTTCGGTTCGTGCACCAACCATGCCGAATGCCAAGAGGCCTGCCCGAAGTCGATCTCGATCGACTGGATCGCCCTGATGAACAAGGACTACATCAAGTCGAAGTTCAAAAATCGGCGCATGCTCAGCCGCTCGTAGGTACATGTCCCGGTGACGGAATCGGAGTAGGAAATTCGATTCATTTCGCCCGCGATTCGAGTCTCCGTGATCAAGCGATAGCCCCGTTTCGCCGATGTTCTCTCGGTGAAAAGGACCGCGCGCGAGGCGAAAGGGTTTGTCGATCCGAAGACCTGGCAACCGCGGCCCGTTCTCGCCGTTTTCGTCCGGGTCCTGCTGTGGGTCATCCCGATCGTGGTCGGTCTCGGTTCGACCATTTTGCTCCGGAAGATCTTGAACCCCACCTTCGGATCGAAGGCGATGCGGTATGCGTGGTTCGCCGAGATGTTCGCATTGGCGTCGGTGGTGTCGTCGATCGTGGGGAAGGTAACCCAGCGATACCTTCCCCTGTCGACGCTGTGCATGATCAACCTCTCCTTTCCGGACGAGGCCCCGAACCGCATGAAGCTGGCCCTTCGAGTCGGCAACACCAAGACGGCCGATGTCGTGCGGGAATTCCAGGAATCGGGTATTGCGAAATCTCCGCAGGACGCAGCTGTCCAGGTGCTTTCGCTGATCGAGGCGCTCAATCGCCATGATCGACGCACGCGGGGACACTCGGAGAAGGTTCGGGCCTACGCCGACGTGATCGCCGAAGAGATGGCCCTGTCCGAGCACGATCGAAACCTGTTGCGCTGGGGAGCGATGCTGCATGACATCGGGAAGCTGACGGTTTCGCCCGAGATTCTGAACAAGCCGGGTCGGCCGTCTGAGGAGGAATGGGAAAGCATCAAGGGTCATCCTCAGGCCGCTGTTGACCGACTCGGTCCGCTCGCATCCTGGTTGGGCGATTGGGTCCTCGCGGCGTCACAGCACCACGAAAAGTTCGACGGGTCCGGGTATCCGCTGGGCTTGAAAGGGAACCAGATTTCCTTGGCCGGACGCATCGTTGCGGTTGCCGACTCCTTCGAAGTGATGACGGCGACTCGTTCGTACAAGAAGCCGATGAGCCATGAAGCGGCTCGTCAAGAGCTCGTTCGCTGTTCGGGCACCCATTTCGACCCTGTCGTCGTTCGCTCAATGGTCAAGGTCGGGGTGGGATCGAAAGCGAGCCTCTCGTCGGGATTCTTCGGCACGATTCTCGATGGCTTGCTGAGCAGCCCGACCGTCGGCCAGATCGTGAGCACCACGGTACGTAGCGTGGCTGGCCCGGTCGCCAGTGCCGCTGCCCCCCTTGCCATGCTGCCCGCGATGATCGTCGGGTCGTCAACGAATCCCGAACTCTTCACGCCGCAGGCTCCGGTGATCATCGAGGCACCGCGGCCCGACGCGCTTGCCTTCGAGGCCCCGGTCGATTCGATACCGACACCGACTCAAGAAGACTTGATCAAGGTTCTTGGTCCGATCGATCCGACGGAGCGTCCGAAGACGAAATCAGGAACTGCGCTCGAACAACCGGCCGATGGTGGCACCTTCGTTGTTTCGTCGGAACCCGAGCCCACCACGACAACGGTGACGACGGTCGTCTCGTCGCCGTTCGGGTCGCCTGAGCTTGAACTCGCGCTTGAGACGACCCCGCCGCCACCAACCACCTCACCCGCTCCTCCGGCGTCGCTCCCCATCTCGTCCACGCCGGCGTCCAACGAGGGAATCGACGATGGGGAGTTGTCGTTCGTGACCGTCAAGCCGGTCGCCACGTCGAAGCCGACCACCTCCGTGAGGCCGACCACGACCATCGTGAGGCCGACCACGACCCGCAAACCGGCCTCGACAACGACCACTGCGACCAGCCGCCGAAGTCGACCACGACAACGACAACGACAACGACAACGACCCCTTCGACCACGACGACCAGCCCGTTGCTCGAGTTCCCGTCGACGATCGCCCCCGCAAACACGACCACAACCACGAGTCCGTTGCTCGAGTTCCCGTCGACGATTCCCCCCTTCCCGACCAGCACGCCTCCAACCACTGCGCCGCCCACGACTTCTCCGACCACGACGACCACGACGACCACGACGACGCTGCCGCCGACGACCACAACGACCACGACGCTGCCGCCGACGACCACGACGACGCTGCCGCCGACGACAACAACCACAACCACGACGACATTGCCGACGACGACGACCACCACCACGACAACCACGTTGCCGCCCACGACAACGACGACGACCACCACGACCACCACCACCACCACGACAACAACCACCACCACAACGTTGCCGCCGCCGACGACCACGACCACGCTGCCCCCGACAGGGTGTGCATTGGCGGAGTGGGCGGCCGCGTTCTACCCTCTGCCTGCAACGGGGAACCCCTCCGGCGAATACGACCCCTTGGCCACCGGCACTCCGCTCGCCAGTCAGTGCCTCGGGTCGTTTTGGACGTTCGCATTCGCGTCGCCCGCACCGGGCGTACCGGCCGACTTTGGCATGCGCAGCGTTCGCGATTTCGAGTTCACCACGGGGAAGGCGGTTCTGCGCCTACGTCATGAAGACGGCGTTCGGGTCTACGTCGACGGTGTCTTGGTGCACGGGCAATGGACTGTCCATTCCGATGGCACCGTGGAAGTACCGCTGTTTGCAGCGGCCGGCGAGTGGCATCGAGTAACGATCGAATACTTCGATCACCTCTTGGTGTCGATCTTCGAGGCGACGTTCCTCAACGACGAAACGTATCTCCCCGGGCCTTGGGCGCCGACCGGTTGCCCCGTCAACCGGTGGCAAACCCGGCTCTACGACCGTGTGGCCTTCAACTTCTTCTCGGGAACCTACGGCGACATCAATCTCGCCACGCTCGATGACTCGACGTGTGAGTCGGGTCCGAAATTGATCGATAAGCACAAAGTCGATGGCGATGAGGAGCTCTCGGCACGAATCGAACGCGATGTCGTGTTCCCGGGCGGGATCACCACCTTCGACATCGATGTCGACGAAGGCGTGCGGATCTTCATCGATGGTCGCAGAATCATGGATGACTGGGCGTTCAACGGCGGGAGTCGTGTCCTCAGAACCGATGTTCCCGCGGGGTCACACCGGGTGCTGATCGAGTTCCGCAACAACTTTGGGTCCAACTATCTCAAGCTCAGGATGACGCCCTAGATTCGACCTCGTCCGATGACGTCGACATCCGCTGGCGTCGTACAGTTGCGACGTGGCGAAACGATCGCGAGTCACCGCCGTTGCGAACCCGGCACAGAGCGTTCGTCAGGGTTTGCCTCTCTTCGCCCGGTTGGTTCTCGACACGGTGGATTCGATCCCGCGTGGGAACGTGATGGCCTATGGCGACATCGCCGAGTACCTGGGCCAAGGCGGGCCCCGGTTGGTTGCCCGGATGATGTCGCTCTATGGCTATGAGGTCGCGTGGTGGCGAGTGCTGCGCGCCGACGGAACATGTGCGCCCGAGGTTGCCGATGAGCAGTACATCAAGTTGATCGGCGAAGCGACGCCCATGACGAAATCCGGACGAGTCGACATGGTTCGGGCTCGATGGTCCGGCCTGGCGTGAGCCGAGTTTCGCATCGTCGTGATGCGTAAAACATGTCGACGCCGCCTACGATGGTGTCGTGCCAGTACGAGTTCTGACGTGGAACCTGTGGTGGCGCTTTGGTCCGTGGGAGCAGCGAGCCCAGGCCATTCAACAGTCACTGGTGAACGCCGATGCCGACGTGATCTGTTTGCAGGAGGTCTGGGCCTCCGACGGTGGCGTTGACCAGGTGGAGGAACTCGCCAATGCTTTGGGCTTTTCGTATGGGCGCACGCCTTCCGCATATTGGCAGGGCTATTCGTTCGGGAATGCCATTCTGAGTCGGTGGCCGATTCTCGAGATCGAGAATCATGCCTTGCCCGGGAAGTCGGGGAGCCCCGGCCACCGATCGCTCCTGCTCGCATCGATCGCGGCGCCCTTCGATGTTGTTACGGTCGGGTGCACGCATGTCGACTATCTCTTCGACCAGTCCGAGCTTCGGCTCCGACAGCTGCGCACGGTTGCACAGCTTTGCGCCGACGCCCGGCCCAAGCCGGAGAGTTCATTTCCGGTGATCTTGTGCGGTGACCTCAACGCCGTTCCCGACAGCGATGAAATACGTGCACTTACGGGTCGTACCACTCCGCTGGCGCCGGGCCTGGTGTTCCAGGACTGCTGGGAGTTGGCCGGCGAGGGTCCTGGTCACACCTGGTCGGCGCACAATCCGTATCTTGCCGATGCCACGTGGCCGAACCGTCGCTTGGACTACATCATGGTGTCGTGGCCGCGCCCGAAGGGTCTCGGCAAACCGTTGGCCATTGAGTTGGTAGGTACAAACGCCATCGACGGCGTGGTGCCATCGGATCACTACGGGGTCATGGCGACGTTGCGCACCGAAGGAATCACGGGCTAAGACCGAACCGGCGCCGCGCTGTTCCAACCGTTGCGGTGAATGACCTCGTCGAGTCGACGTCGGGGTCGTGACTTGGCTGACGCCTCTCGGGTCCGGGCCAAGGCGTCGTCGGTCGGATAGCCGAGTGCGATGGCGCCGATCGGTCTCACGTCGGGAGGCACACCGAGTTCGCGCAGGAGCGTGTCCTCGTTGGAGAAGATCCCGAAGAACAGGGCGCCGAGGCCGTTGTCGACGGCGGCCTGCAGGACGACCATTGCGGCCATACCCGTGTCGACGTGCCAGTAGGGGACGGGCCACGCATCGGCGTCGTCACCGAGACCGGCATGACGCTTGTCGGGCTCGGAGTATCGAGAAAGGTATGCGCGCTGATCAGCCATCGGAAGAACCAGGACGGGGGCGACGAGAAGACCGGGCCACGGGAAGCTCGCCCGTTTCTCCGTCGGAAGGGTGCAATCCCAGAACCGCGCAGTTTGGGCTGGACCCTCGAGTACAACGAAGTCGATCCCCTGACTGAATCCTGCGGACGGCACTCGTCGGCCGAGATCCAGAATCATGTCGACAAGTGCGGAATCGACGGGGTCGGGTCGATAGTCTCGAATCATTCGCCGTTTACGTACGACGTCTTCAAATTCCATGTGCGCTTACTACTTCTTGACGTAGACGAGTTGTACGTAGAACACGACGGTGTCGGAGGGGAGCACGGGTCCGTTCCCTTCCTTGCCGAATGCCTCGGCCGGTGGCAGCACCAGTCGACGGATCCCGCCGACCTTCATGCCGAGCATTCCCTTGTCGAGCCCCAGAAGGTTCCGTTTCTTCCCAAAGCGAGCGAGAGCATATGGCTGTTCGTTCGCGGCCCAGCTTTCGGCGATCACTTCCTCCGTTCGCCAGTGATACATGACGTAGCGCATGTACGCCCGCAAACCCTTCTTGAGCTCGTCGCCTTTGCCGATGACGATGTCCTTGCTCGTGAGCGTCGTCGGTGCGTCGCCGGTGACATCGAGTGCTGGCCGTTTCGGCAGGGCCGGCAACGTCGCTACCATTTCCGACGGAAGTGCGGGCAGGGGCAGGTCGGCTGGCTCGAAGAGCTCTTCGATGGAAGGCGGAAGACTAGGAATTGTTCCCTTGGGGGCATGGACCAAGGCGATCACCTGACCGTCGGCCAAACGGATCGAGCCGATGTCTTTTGTGACGATGGTCGGTTGCTTGTCTTTCACCGATCGCCACACGACGGCGGCAATTTCGGTCTTCTTTCCCTTGCAGTCGCTTCCGGCGAGGAGCGGCGGCTTCTTCGCAATCTCGATGCGCTTCGCGTCGACCGAGAGAAACGTCGCTTCGAAGAACCGCCGAAGGATTGCTTTGGACCCACCGGAGCGTGCATCGAAGGGATGGATGTGCACGAGTCCGTCGCCGTGGGTGTGAATGCCGGTGGGATCTTCGCCCTCCGTCAGCGATGGCAGCCAGCGGTCGCAACTCCAGATCCCGAAGGCTGCGTGCCAATGGTCTTTCTGGGGGATTGGACGATCGGCGCTGGCGGACGCGAAACCGCCGACGCCCGAGAGGGCGCCGGCGGTGAGCAGAACCGCAACCATGCGGCGACGAATCTTCATGCCATTCAGGCTACCTGCAACGCACTAGTTCGAACCGCCGGCGGCGTCTTCGACCTTCTGCTTCCCGGCGGAAATCCACGGCATCATCGCTCGCAATTCTGCGCCGGTCTTTTCGATGGTATGGGCCTTTCCTGCAGCGCGCAGCGCGTTGAAGTTCGGGGCACCCTTCTTGTAATCGCCGATGAACTCCGACGCGAACTCGCCGCTGGTGATTTCAGCAAGGATCTTCTTCATTTCCGCTTTGGTGTCGTCGGTGATGATTCGCGGCCCACGCGTAAGGTCGCCGTATTCTGCCGTGGTCGAGATGGAGTAGCGCATACCGCTGATGCCCTGCTCGTACATCAAGTCGACGATGAGCTTCACCTCGTGGAGGCACTCGAAGTACGCCATTTCCGGCTGGTACCCGGCCTCGACCAGCGTCTCGAAGCCGGCCTGGACAAGGCGGGTGAGTCCGCCGCACAGCACCACCTGTTCTCCGAAGAGGTCCGTCTCGGTCTCCTCTGCGAACGTCGTTTCGATGACGCCGGCGCGTGCGCCGCCAATCCCGTAGGCGTAGGACAGGGCAAGTTCCTTGGCCCGTCCCGACGCGTTCTGGTGAATGGCGATGAGCGCGGGAACGCCTCCGCCTTCGGTGTAGGTACGACGCACGAGGTGGCCCGGGCCCTTCGGGGCGATCATGATCACGTCGATGTCGCTTGCGGGCTTGACGAGTTCGAAGCGCACGTTGAGACCATGGGCAAAGGCGACGGCCTGACCGGGTTTGAGGTTCGGGGCGACGTCACGATCGAACACCTCTGCGATGTCGGTGTCGGGAAGCGTGATCATGACGAGGTCGGCGTAGGCCGAGGCGTCGCCCATCGACATCACCTTGAGACCGGCAGCCTCGGCTTTCGCTTTCGATGACGACCCGTCACGGAGTCCCACGACGACGTCTACGCCTGACTCTTTCAGGTTGAGTGCGTGTGCGTGGCCTTGGGAGCCGTAGCCCAGGATGGCAACCTTGGTGCCGAGAATGATGGATGGATCAGCATCTTTTTCGTAGTAAACGGTGGCCATGGTGGGCTCCTTCGATTCAGGTCTTTCACGAGAGCGTCGTGAAATGGAAGGCTCCAGTTTGCCCGATTCGTGCTCATTCGACTAGCGCAAGTTTTGACGCCTATTCATGCAAGAATCGCATCAATGGTCAACGTTGCCGATCTGTCGCTCGTGGTGTCTGCTGCCGATCTCCAGAACCTGGGCGCAGTTGCCCGTACGCGACACGTCAGCCAAAGTACGGTGTCTCGCTCGGTTCAGCGGATCGAGGCCGAACTCGGTCGCTCGCTGTTCGTGCGCGAAGGGCGATCGGTGCATCTCGCAACTGATGCGACGCCGCTGATCGACGCGATCCGCGACATCGTTGACCGGTGGAACGAACTTTCCGGTGCGGCGCGGGCCGAGGATGAAGAGTCGCTGTCGATCTATTGCACGGTGACCGCGTCGCAAACGATTGTCCCGGAGTTGCTGGCGTCGTTTCGGCGCCTGTACCCGTCGATGCGACTGCGACTCCAGACGGGGCCCGCAAGCGCGGCTATCGATGCTGTCCTCGATGGTTCGGTCGATGCCGCAATTGCCCCGCTGCCGCGGGGCCTTCCGAGGTCGTTGTGGGCCGCAGAGGTCACAACGACGCCGCTTATCGCTGTGTGTTCGCCCGACATTCGTGTGTGGACGGATCAACGAATCATCTTGCCGAAGCAAGGACTCACTCGTGAACTTGCCGAGCGGTGGTGTCGCCGCTCGCTGCCCGGTTTCGACGTCCAGGAAACAGACTCCCACGAGGAGGTGGTCGCTCTCGCTGCTCTGGGCTCGGGCATCGGCATCGTGCCTCGGCTCGTGGTCGAAACGTCGGCGTTGCGCCAGCGGCTCCGAGAGTTGGCTCCCCCGAAACGGCTCCCCCTCATGCGGATCGGACTTGTTGTCCGATCGGGCGATCGTCAACAGGCTCGCATCGTCGCCCTGTGCTCGATGGTTCCCACGTAGGTCATCCACGATCTTTCGCGCAACGTCGTGGATTCGATCGAGCGAATCCGGCGGACTACTGCGTTACAGAGAGGGCGGGCGGGTCGG
>JANOWU010000290.1:0-9389 GCA_031418035.1 Acidimicrobiia bacterium | reverse complement strand
TGACGCGACAGGACTCATGGAGTGGGCACTCACTCGGGCCAGCCTTTGGAACGAAGTGAAGGACCGTTTGGACTCGCCGGGCGGCTCGCTCTCGGGTGGCCAGCAACAGCGCTTGTGCATCGCCCGTTCGCTTGCCGTCAAGCCGTCGGTCCTCCTCATGGATGAGCCGTGCTCGGCACTCGATCCCACCTCCACTCGTCGCATCGAAGAGACCATCTCCGAGATCGCAGAGGACGTTACCGTGGTGATCGTCACCCACAACATGCAGCAAGCTCAGCGGGTGTCGGACTTCTGTGCCTTCTTTCTCGCCGAAGAGGGCCAGCCGGGACGTATCGTCGAATACGGTTCCACCGAGATGATGTTCACTGCACCTTCGGACAAGCGCACGAACGACTACGTCAACGGACGCTTCGGCTGACCCATCTCGCTCGGTGCCAGCACTACCGGACGGACCCACCAAGGTTACGAGTTCGCGTGTTGTTTACCTGTCCGTAAACATCTGCTGGGCAGCAGTTCGCGTTGGCTCTTTAGGTTGGAAGCGTTGGTGAAGACAAGCCAACAGGCCTCTTGCAGTTCGAGAGTCCACACACCACCTTCCGTCATCTTCAGGAGACACACGTGCCACGTAAAGCAATTGCAGTGCTGACCATCGCAGCGCTTCCCTTCGTCCCGGCAGTTCGTGCCGCTGCGCAGACCGTTACCTTGGACAAGGGCGTTTCGATCTCGGGCCAGGGCTCGTCGTTCGTCTCGAACTTCCTCGAGCAGTGCAAAGTCGACGCGAAGAACGAGTTCGGGATCAACGTCGCCTACCAACCAACGGGTTCGGGAGCCGGGCGAAGCGCATACCTTGCCGGCACCAATGATTTCGGTGCTTCCGACGTTCCTTTCCCGACTGCTGACTTGTCGAAAGCAAACCAGAAGCCGTTCGTGTACATACCAGTTGCGATCGGCGGGATCGCCGTGATCTACAAGGTTCCAGGCGTGACCGATTTGAAGCTCTCCGGCCCGACGCTGGCCGGGATCTTCTCCGGCAAGATTCAAAAGTGGGATGCCGAGCAGGTTGCCAAGGACAACCCCACGGCCAAGCTTCCCGGTGAAGTGATTCGCGTGATTGTGCGATCAGACTCCTCAGGCACCTCCAACGTGTTCAGTGACTACCTGGCCACGACCGGCAAGGGCGCCTGGACCGCAGGAGCACAAAACACCTTCCCGGTCCCGTCAGGCAACGGTATTGCGCAGAGGGGCTCCGACGGCGTCGCCGACTACGTCGCCGGCCCGCAAGGAAACTTTGCCATCACCTATGCCGAAGCCTCGTTCGCTGAACAGCGCAAGCTCTCGATCGCCAAGGTCATCAACACAGCCGGCAATGCGGTCGACCCAGCCCCAGCAGGAATCACTGACGCGTTGGCGGCGGCGGGCGTGAACGACGACGGCACGCTAATTCTCAACTTTCAGACAACCTCGCCGAAGGCCTATCCCATCTCGGCCACGGCCTATGTGATCGCCCCACAAACCATCGATAAGGCAAAGGGCGACGTGTTGCGCACGTTCCTTACCTACTCCTTGACCGAGTGCCAGAAGAAGGCCGACAAGGCTGGCTACGCCCCGCTGCCCGCCAACCTCACGCAATTGGGTCTCGCCGCCGTAGCCAAGATCAACCCTGGTTCGGGCGATGTCCCAGTCGCAAAGGGTGCTGCTGCTCCTGTGTCGACCGCTGCGCCGACGACGACGGCAGCTGCGGTAACGACGGCTGCACCGGATACGAAGGCGCCGACGAAGAAGGCAAAGGTCACGACCAAAAAGTCCGTGAAGAAGACCACGAAGAAGAAGTAATCACACACACGATTGTGCGGGCGTACGGGGTGTTGGCTCTACCGAGTCGACACCCCGTTTCGTTTTTGTTCCGGAGATGAGCGGCGACGTGCCCCATCGGCATTGTCACGGTATTGTCGTCGTACCGACGGAACCAAAGACCGTCGCCGATCAGCGAGGCAAGACGTGAGAGTTTCGATCGACGCAGAACGTTGTACAGGTCATCAAATGTGCGCCATCGCGGCGCCTGCCGTTTTCGGGAGCGACGACTATGGAAACGCCGTTGTTCTCTTCGAAGGCGATGTTCCAACGCACCTCGAAGCCTCGGCGCGAACCGCTGTCGGTAACTGCCCTGAACAAGCGATCATCGTGGAGGAATCATGACAACGCCGTCCCCCGTGCATGACTGGACGAACGATTACGACATATTCGATCCTCAGTTTCTCGTCGATCCTTTCCCGGTCCTCGAGCAGATTCGCGAATCGCAGTGTCCGATCGCGCACACCGACCGTTGGCAGGGCTCATGGCTGCCGACCCGCTACGAGGACATCGTCGCCATAGCTCACGAGCACGAAACGTTCACCTCACGGCAAATCATCGTGACTCCCCCACCGCCGCAGCAGGCCGAAGGAGCGTATGGCGGCGTAGCGGCGCCGCCCATCACCTCGGACCCGCCCGACCACCACTGGCATCGCCGACTCATTCTGCCGGTGTTCTCCCCTCAGTCGGTGGCGAAGTACGAAGCGACCACCCGTGAGCTCTGCCACAGCCTCATCGACAAGTTCATCGAGACCGGGCAAGGTGACGCAGCCGCGGAGTACGCACAACAGATTCCTGTTCGCGTTATCTCCTTGATGCTGGGTGTTCCGCTCGACATGGCCGACGAATTCACCAGCTGGGTGCGTGGCGTTTTGGAGACCGGGCTGCAGGATCCGGTCGTACGGCTGGCCAGTCGCAACAACATCATCGGCTACTTCGTCAAGACGCTCGCTGATCGCAAGGCCAACCCTCGCGAGAACGACCTCATCACCGAACTCCTCGCCTCCAAGGACAGCGACGGCAACCCCGTCTCGGATTCATATGTGCTCGGGGTATGCAACCTCATGTTGGTTGCGGGCGTCGACACGACGTGGTCAGCTATTGGTTCGACACTGTGGCACTTCGCGCAGCATCCCGAGCACCGACAGGCACTGCGAGACGATCCGGACCTGTGGCCGCGTGCCATCGAAGAACTCCTACGTGTCTACGCACCCGTCACTATGGCCCGAATCGTCGACCACGACACCGAGTTCCAAGGCTGTCCGATGAAGGCGGGTGACCGCGTCCTTATGTCGTTTCCGTCGGCCAACCGGGACCCTCGGATGTTCGAGGACCCCGACACGGTAAAGCTCGACCGGGAGCAAAACCGTCACGTGGCGTTCGGCGCAGGTATTCATCGATGCGCCGGATCAAACCTCGCGCGGCTCGAAGTTCGAGTCGCCGCGCAGGTGTGGCTGGAGCGGATCCCCGACTTCGAGCTGGTTGACCCCAGTGCGGTGACGTGGGCGGGCGGACAGGTCCGCGGGCCGCGTAAGTGTCTGGTGAAGTTTCCCGTCAGCTGACTACACCCCCGCTCGCTGCCGCCGGTTTTCATTCAGTCGGGAGGCTGGTAGCTCCGGTAGGAACGCTGTTTGGCAATGTGATCGACGACGTATCGAGCGTCGTACCAGACACCCCAGATGAACGACGACCCGCGGCGGGTCTGCCAGGGCTGACCGAGGAAGTACACACCCGGCTCGGAGGATACTCCCCGTTTGTGCACCGGCCGTCCGTTGGCGTCGACGCCATGGCCCTTCAGCCATCCAAAGTCGACGCCATAGCCTGTCGCCCACAGGACTGTGCCGATGCCCAAATCAGCCAGATTCAGCGCCAAGATCGGATCCGTGACACAGGGTGGATCAGCCCCGATCACGTGCGCAGACGGTTCTTCGGGGAGGTCGAGTCCATGTTGGGAAACGTAGGCATCTGCCTCTTCGAGGAGCCCAAGGTAATCCCGATCTCCCAGCCCGAGGTTGTCAGCGAGGTCCGAGGCGAAGTGCACCGTGCCCTGCTCATAGGACGTCGCTGTCCCGAGCAACGTGATCCCGTCTTCGGCCATCTTTCGAAAGTCAACGGTTCGACCGCCGTCGGCACCGCTCACCGCGATCGTCGTGTGATCTGAACCGGGGACCGCCTCCGTATCCCATTTGTTCAGGACCCCCAGCCACCAGACGAAGTCGCGCCCGCGATAACGGCGAGGAGGCCGTCCATGACGGCCGACGGCCAGGTAGACCGAACGGCCCGCACGTGCGAGTTCATCGGCGATTTGGACGCCGGACGAACCGGCACCGATGACGAGGACTCCTCCCGGCGCAAGTTGCTCGGGATTGCGATAGGAGTTGGAGTGAAGCTGGGTCACGCCAGCGTCGAGCGGGATCAACTGCGGGATGACGGGTACTTGGAATGCTCCGGTCGCGGCAATGACGTACGACGCTTCGATAGGTCCTTCCGATGTTTCGACCAAGAAGCCGCTACGACCAACGAGCCGACGAGCCTGCGTCACCTCCACGCCACACCGCACGGGAGCGTGAATCATGCGCACATATGTTTCGAAATACGCAGCAACCGACTCCTTGGACGGAAAATCGTCCGGCCCGCAGTTCGGGAACTCCAGACCGGGAAATCGGTCGTGCCATGCTGGTCCGTTGGCGACGAGTGAATCCCAGCGTTCCGTTCGCCAACGCTCGGCGATGCGGTGCCTCTCCAGGACGATGTGTGAAATGTCATGCGCGCTTAGGTGCTCGCTCGCGGCGATGCCCGCTTGTCCTCCACCGACGACGACCACTTCCGTACGTTCAACCGGCATCAGTTCTTCCATTCTTCAGTACCACGCTGACACTGTGACACGCTGACGACGGCCAGGTACTGAGCCTCACTTTCATCACCCGGGTGTCTGGCCGCTCAACACCAGTGCAGCCATCGAAGTGTCCATGTTCGAGCCGGTCAGAATACAGCCGACCCTCCTCCCGCGTTGGCGGTCACGTTCGGCCCAGAGTGCCGCAACGGCGATCGCCCCAGCGGGCTCGGGAAGGTGATGGGTCGAGCGGTAGAGCAACCTCATTGCGTCGGCTACTGCGTCGTCATCGACCTGGACGATGCGCGCTGCGCCGTCGTACATCCCAGCAAGAGACCTGGGGTCTGGCGATCTCGTCGCAACGCCGTCTGCGAACGTATGCGCGCTTGGCGTTGACACAGGTTTTCGTGCGACGTGCGACAGTGCGGTGGCCGGTGCAGCGCTGCTCACAGCGCCGATGATTTCGGTTTGAAATCCGAGGAGGTCACGAATTGCGATCACGCCGTTGATTCCCGATCCCATGCCCACCGGTACATAGATCGCATCGAGTTGCCCCGCTGCATCGAAGAACTCCTTCGCGTAGGTCGACACTCCGGCGACGAGGTCTTCGTGGAACGGCGGGACTAGTTCGAGGGCCCGTTCTGCCCCCAGGGACGCACTGTGCTCGAGTGCTTCCTGGAAGTCTTTACCGTGGATAATGACCCCTGCGCCGAGCGCCTCCATCGCGGCGTTCTTCTCGACGCTGTTGCCATGCGGAACCAGTCCACCTCGAACCTTGAACGCGCCAGTCGGCGTCGCGTTCTCGTGCTTCAACCAGACTTCGGCTCCGACTTCACGTGACAGGATCGGCCACGAAAACTGGGGCGTCGGTTGCATGTGCCGATACACGACTGCCGATGCATCGTTCAGAGCTTCCCGCGAAATCATCGGTCTAGCCTCGGCCGCAGAGACGCTCGTGTCAAGGCACTCCTGTCCGATCTACACGCGATCCCAGGTTGACGGGCTTCCAGACAGGACCGATTGAAGAGCGACGACGGGTTCGGCCCCAAGCGCTCGCTGACATTCCTTATGCACGCTTAGCGAAGTGTCAGAGCGGCGTAGACCTTTTCGAGCTCAACGGCTAGTGCGGCCATATCGTCGATGACGAGGTAGCGATCCTCTGGGCACATGTCGCGCAGATAATCATGACCGGCGGGGTCGACCGTAATGCAGAACGTGGTGATACCAGCTGCCTCCGCCTCTCGCAGGGCTTGCGCTGTGTCGTGCATACCGTATGCCCGATCGCCGGGTTCTGGACCGTACCCCTCATCTTGGGGATAGCCATCGGAGATCACCAGGAGAATTCGGGTTCGCGCTCCCTGCGCGGCGATTTTGGCCGAGGCATGTCGAATCGACGGGCCCATTCGGGTGTAGCTCATCGGCTCCATTGCTCCCAGGGCAGACCAGGTTCGCGACGAAGGTCGATCTCCGAACTCCTTTGCTACGAGAAAATCAACCTGTTCTCGGCCTCGACCCGAGAAGCCATAGATCGCATGGCGATCACCGAGCATTTGTAGCGACTCACACAGCACCGCTACTGCTTCCTTCGACACGTCGATCACACGACGCTCAACGGGAGTCGGTTTGAAATCGACGACATCCCAATAGCCAGGCCCGAAAGGGTCGTAGCGCTCGGCGGCTCCCGTTGCCGAGTCAGTTGCTGCCGGAGTGGGGGCCGTGACGACTGGTGAATCTGTGGAGCGACTCAAATCGATGAGGAACGCCGCTGCGACATCACGTTCGGCCCGGACACGTCGAATGTAGAGGTGATCATCCGACGACCGTCCGGCGCGACGGTCGATCACTGCGCCGACAATTGCATCGATGGCATGTTCATCGCCGTCGCTTGTTCCGTGTACGCGCGTTCGCTGTTCGGGCCTCATCGCACCAAGGCGTCTCTTGATCTGCGCGCGTAGCGTTGCATGATCACGTCGAACGGCGTTCATGAATTCCTGGGTCGTGCCGTCGACGCGGCGTTCGATGAGACGGCACCAGTCGGGCCGGTACCCCGAAACGTGATAGTCCCACTCCGGGTAGCGGTAGGCGCGATCCTGCATGCGTCGTGTCGATCGAGTCTCGCCGGATCGGAGTCCATCGCGATTCCGAACGCCTTGTTCGCGTTCCTCGCCGCGAGCTGAACTCCTCCACTGGGTCGTTGGATGTTCATCACCGCCAACCTGTCCGCTGGTAGGAGAAAAGGAGTCCAAATAGTCCCCGTCGTCAACTTCGCCGGCGAATGCGGTTCCTGGACCTTCGGGCAGGTCGACCGCGGCGCTGACCGACGTCGGTTGCTCTCCTTCATACACTCCCTCCCCGTCGCTCACGACCGGTGCACCCGTACCGTCATCGGATAGCTCGGCTAGAACATCATCGGAACCCGGCGAGAACAAGCCATGCTCGGCAACTTCAAAATGTGTACATATCAAAAGAGCAATCTCCATCGACCGGTAGACCGTTGCCCCATCTTCCAGGACCGCATCGGCAAGTCCGGTCAAGGTTTCGCCCCACTCGGAGCGCAAACCGTACGCCCATGATGTCAACAGATCGACGACGGAACCATTACCCGAACCATTGACCGAACCATTGACAAGGTACGCGCGACGACTCAACTCCTCATCGTTGTCTCGGGCGACATCGGACTTCACACCGGGGTAGCTCCGACAGATCGCTGCTCGAATCCGAGCGAACTCGAGCACCTCGAACAACGAACGGACCAGTTCGGGATAGCGGTGCAGTCGGAGGAACCGGTCGAGTTGCGAGCCCGAAACACGAACGACGTCGCGTGGTACCTCCTCCGCATTCGCCGACAACAAATCAGCAAGCATCGATTCCGCGAGGCCCGATTCGAAGGTGTCCGCACCATGCATGCGTCGGCCTAGGCCCTCCAGGACCGCAAACAAGAACGCCCGACGATTCAACTCTGGGTCGTCGAAACGGTCGATGGTGGCCGGAACGACGAGAACGTCACTCCCCTTTCGGTTTTGCGCGTCCAGCTCCAGTGCCACGCCGGCAACGCCTTCAACGAAGAGTGCCAAAGGCCGACGAATCTCGGCCAGGTCCGTCATGGCAGGAGCACGTCGACGATGTCACCCACGGCCTGTTGAACGTCGACATCGTCGGTCACGGCCCTCGTAATCGCAACGTCGCAGGCCCGACGGGCGTTGATGCCCTGCATCATGAGCTGACCCGCATAGATAAGGAGCCGCGTGCTCACGCCGTCCTCGAAGCCGTGCTCTTTCAGGCGTCGAACGTGCTCACCGATCCGGGCAAGGTTCAGTGCCTGGGCACCGCCGACCCCGCTCTCGTGTTCGATGATACGAGCCTCCACCTCGACGCTGGGGTAGCCGAATTCGATACTGACGAATCGCTGGCGAGTCGAGGGTTTCAGGTCCTTCGTGATGCTCTGGTAGCCCGGATTGTACGAGATAACCAGAAGAAAGTCGGGGTGCGCTTCGACGAGCTCCCCGGTCTTTTCGATCGGGAGCACCCGCCGATGGTCGGTAACGGAGTGCACGATCACCGTCGTGTCCTTCCGGGCCTCGACGATCTCATCGAGATAGCAGAGCGCCCCGGTGCGAACCGCTCTCGTGAGCGGACCGTCGTTCCAGATGGTCTCGTCGCCGGCGAGAAGAAAGCGGCCCACCAGATCGGTCGCGCTGAGGTCCTCGTTGCACACGACAGTGATGAAGGGTATGTCGATATGAGTCTGAGTGCGATGAGCCCGGTAGAGCTCCCATGCCATGTACTCCACGAACCGCGTCTTTCCACACCCGGTCGGCCCTTTCAAAAGGACGGGAAGGCGCGCCGCGTATGCTGCCCGAAAGATCTCGACCTCGTCTCCAAGCGGCAGATACCACGGCTCTGTCAAGAGACTCGCCCGACTTTGCACCCGTGTCTTGTCACTCATAGAGGCCAGTCAAGTCGGTCCGATGACCACAGTGGTAGTCGCCCCGCTGGCCGATCATTCGAGAACGCCAGCAATCAACAGCTCGACGAAACGCTCTTCGCTGTACCCCAGGATGTCGGTGAGAACCTCTTGCGTGTGTTCGCCCATGCTGGGACCGGGTGCCGTGACCGTGGCCGGCGTGGCGGAAAACTGGACGCGCGACGACTCGATGACCACCGTTCCCATTTCGGAATGAGGAAGCTCTACGAAGTGTCCGCGGTGGATCAGCTGGGGGTCGATCATGCACTCCGGTGAGTTCTGCACCTGATGAGCGGGGACACCGACCGATTGCAGTTCGATCATGGCGGCGACAGCGTCGCGAGTCGCCGCCCACGCTCCGAGATGCGTGTCGTCGAGTCCCCCGGTGAACGACCCGAGATTCGCGCGCTGCGCCTCGTTCTCACAGGCGATTGCAATCCAGTCGGAGTCGGTGTCGCCTTTGGTTCGATACACGCCATGCGGACGAAGGTTGGGATCGGTTGTGCCGGCGCGCGCGAACGGCCGACCGTTCACGGTGTAGTCGAGGATGGCTGGCGCAAGGGCGTGCAATGCCCCTTCGGCCTGGGCAAAGTCGATGTATTGGCCCTCGCCGGTCCGACGCTGATGGTCGATTGCGGCGAGGAGAACTGCGTTTGCGAAGCGAGGCGCAACGTAGTCCGTGTATGCCCCGTAGGGTCCACATGGCGCTCGATCATGCCATCCGGTGATTCCCGTGAATCC